>JAQCEJ010000176.1 GCA_027618475.1 Planctomycetota bacterium
CCACACACAACACCACAGCGCAAGTCGCCTCAGACTACCAAGTTAACCCAGAGTGCGCGCTGGCCCTGCTCTCGTCTCCCAATCGATGCGCTGCTTGAAATAATGAAGGCAGACGTCAGGCGACTTCAGAGTTTCAATAACTGTGATCAGATCGCATAACGTCAGACTGATCGCAGGCCTTGCATTCGGCAACGCAAATCCGCTCTTAACGAGTTTCTTCCAGCAAAGGCCAACAGCAGGCAAACTATCCAAAGTGACCGATATACTGATGGCACATTGAATTTGAGATAGATCGAGATCGAATGCATCGCCGTCCGTAGTCTCGAATCGGACAACGTCAGTACAACTTTCGAGATAGTTAGCAAAGCGGGACGCTTGTTCGGCCGGTGCTTGAATTAGAGACTTAAAGTTTTTTTCGAGCTTTTTCTCGCCACCACGCTTCGCGGAATTATCTACACGATCAGATTTTGCCTCAAACACCAATGCAAACGGCCCACATACAACAAGGCAGTCATTTTCATAGCATTTAGATGATTGACCAGGATCATTCCAAAGCGTTCCGGACCTAACGAATTCTGCGGAAAACACACTTTTCAACAGCAGCGCGAGCTCCTCTTCGAGGTACATAGCACGCCGCCTAAAGTATTTCTCCTTCAGGTTGCTATCCGGAATTATCCACGACTCGATCAGATCGATAATGAAGCTGTTAAATGTGCCAACAACGGGTATAAAGTACGACCCGTCATCGATGCGAATAATCGGCCGATGTCGAATCTTGCTTTGCATTAAAAGATGTTCTGGATTTTCGTCGCGAAGATCACCGAATGAGAAGGAAAGTTGATCGAGCAGGCGTTCGAGTTTACCTCGATCGATGACGTGAGGCACCATTCCGCACAGTTCATCAAGAGTAAACGTGTAAATATCGGGGAGGAAGTAATGAAAATACGAAAGTAGGAACATCCTCTTATTCTTGGACGTTCCTGGTTTGGATTGCATCGAGCGATATAGTTCATCAGCTTTGTGATTCGGTAATTCGAGGATTGACGCAAGCTTTCGTACTGCATTACGAAGATTATCTGTGCGAACTAAAGGGCCAATTGTTTTCAATAATTCAGAGGCTCGTTCACAACAACACCCGGCGATTTTATCTGTTAGTTCAAGAAACTGGATAGGGCCGATCCCGATTCTCTCAAATAACTCGCCCTCGAACGGCGTGAACAGCCCGCGGATGATTCTTCTCATATGCTGTGGATATCCCCAATTCCGCAGCACCTGTGTATGTAAACGAGCTCCCTCAATTGAGAATAGGCGATTTCGTTCTGATGGTTCACAGTCGGCGAGTGCACCCATACGGCGCATTCCGAATTGTTTTGAACACAACTCGGTAAGATCCAAAATATGGAACAAATGAGGGTGCAAGACCGGGGACGGTCCAAATTCTTCCAGTTTGTGGCGTAGGCAAAACGACTGTAATACTTCAACTGCTGCTTGAGGATATGGACCGTCATCAGTAAAGTCGGTGTCCGGTCCTAATCCTTTCATTAAGCAATAGAACGATGCTGTCGCAAGTAAATCGAGTGGATTATGCACAAGAACTGCCGTGCATAGGTCTTTCATGCTTTGATCGAATATCTCCGATGAGGTATTCGCGATCATCCTAACAAATTCACAGCGATCCTCTTCAGTCAAACTAAAAAACGGGTTCGCAATGCTAAATGTCTTAATGTTCGAGGTTGAATAGCCTTTCGGGATTTCGCTTCGCCTATTCCCAGAGTTGGTTTTTTTTTGCCGAAACATTGAATCATCGCGTTCCCGCGACTTCTTCTCGATTCTTCGTCGCCGTTTCAGTTCCTTTTGATGACGCTTTTCTCCCTTCCGCGCCATACCCTCTCCCTACAACTGTACTGTTGAATTGCCGGAATCCGTGTCCGCTATGACACGACTTCTATGTCTGAGACTTATGTCGCCAACATGTGAGGTATTCGTAACGACAAGCACGCGATGAGAATGGTTCGTTACGTCCAATTATCACGGTATGTCAAAAATATCAACATCGCATCATTTGGATTCAGTTCCATTGGTCGGGCAAAGCGGAACCTGCGAGACTCACTCACCTTTCTTCCGTTCATCCTGGGGAACACGCCATTTGCGTCCGTGGTGTGTCAGCAATTCGTCGGCCCGTTTCGGTCCCCACGTCCCCGCACCGTACGCTTGAGGTTCGATCTTATTGCGTTCCCAGTATTCGAGAACCGGAGTGACGAACTTCCACGCCGCTTCGAGTTCGTCGCTGCGCGTAAATAATGTCGAATCGCCGCGAAGCACGTCGAGCAGCAGCCGTTCATACGCTTCGGGTAAATCTTTCTGAAACGTCGATTCGTAGGCGAAATCCATCCGCACGGGATGAATCTGATACTGCATGCCCGGACGTTTCGTCGAAAAACTGAGAGAAATCGACTCGCGCGGCTGAATGCGGAAGATCAGCGTATTCGGCTGAGCCCCCACCAGGTCGCAGATGTCTCCTTCGCATTCGACGGTCGTAAATAAATTCAACGGCGGCAATTTGAACTGCACGGCGATTTCCGTCACTCGCTGCGGCAGCCGTTTGCCGGTCCGCAGATAGAACGGGACGCCGGCCCAGCGCCAGTTGTCGATACCGACCTCCATCGCCACGAATGTTTCTCGACGAGAATCTTTGGGAATGCGCTCTTCATCGCGATAAGCGATGGCGGCGGTCCCGTCGACCTCCCCCGCCGCATATTGGCCTGAGACCGCCCATTCGCCGATCGACCCCGGCTGCCCCGGGGCTAGCGCCTCGAGTACCTTCAGCTTTTCGTCGCGGATATCTTTCGCGCGAAACAGCGCCGGCGGTTCCATGGCGACCAGGCAGAGCAATTGCAGCAGATGATTCTGCATGACATCGCGCATTGCGCCCGAACGATCGTAATATCCTCCCCGTCCATGTTCCATCCCCTGCGATTCTGCGACGGTGATCTGCACGTGGTCGACGTGATTGCGATTGAGCAGCGGTTCGAAAATTGAATTACCGAACCGAAACAGCAGAATATTCTGGACGGTTTCTTTCCCCAGATAATGATCGATGCGATAAATCTGCTCTTCTCGCAACATACGAGTGAGCTGTTGATCGAGTTCCTGAGCCGATGCCAAATCGTGACCGAACGGTTTTTCAAAGACAACGCGCAGCCAGTTCTTCGCATCGCGCGAAGGAACCATCCCCGCCTTGTGGATTCCTTCCACCGCCGGCAGAAACAGTTCCGGAGTCGTGGCGAGATAAACAAGACGGTTCCCCGTCAGCCCCGCTTCCTGTTCCCGCTGTTCGGTCGTCCGTTTCAATTCGGCATACGAATCGACGTCGGAGATATCGAGCCGTTGATAAAACATGCGGCGGGAAAACGCTTCCCATTGTTCGTCAGAGACCGGGCCCGATCGCGAGAGATGACGGACATCGTCCTTGAATTCGTTGCGAAATTCTTCGTCGGTTTTGGGACGCCGGGCAACGCCGATAATCGGAATGTTGTCGGCGAGATACCCTTCTTTCCACAGCAGATAGAGCGCGGGAATCAGTTTTCTCGACGTGAGATCGCCGGAGGCTCCGAAGATGAGAATCGAAGCATCGGTGATTTCGAGTCCATCCCCTGGCGACTGTGCGTGAAACGAATGAGCCGTTTGCTTATTTACGCTGATGGACATCGATGGCGGCCTTTTTAAAAATGCGATGAATTCGTTTGATGCGGCGCACATTATCGAAATCCAATTGTCGCCGACAAGATCAAAAAACGGGCGGGACGCCGGTCATCCCGTGTCCCGCCCGTTTTTTCTCTAAATATATCGACGGTTGACTGTGACGAATTCGATCAATCGAGACTCATCGTGACGGTCTTGAGTTCGGTGTAGTTGGCCAGGGCCGCCTCACCGAGTTCGCGGCCGATGCCGCTCATCTTGAATCCGCCGAACGGAGCCGCCGCGTCGAAGACGTCGTAGCAGTTGACCCAGATCGTACCGGCCCGCACGCTCTTGGCGAAGTGATGGGCTTTGCCGACGTCGCGCGTCCAGACCGCCGCGGCGAGGCCGAACATCGATTTATTCGATCGTTCAACGACTTCGTCGACATCTTTGAACGGCAGAATGCTCATGACCGGGCCGAAGATTTCGTCGGTCGCAATCTCCATATCGTCGGTCACGTTATTGAAAACGGTCGGCTGCACGTAGAAGCCTTTGTCGCCGAAGCGTTCACCGCCGGTCAGGCATTCGGCTCCCCCCTGGCGACCCTTTTCGATGTAGCTCAGAATCTTCGAGAACTGGGCCTCGTCGACCTGCGGGCCTTGCGTGGTCTCGGGATCAAACGGATCGCCCAACTTGCGGTTCGAGGCACGGCTGACGAGCTTCTCGACGAACTTTTCGTGAACATCTTGCTGAACGAACACGCGACTCCCCGCACAACAGCATTGTCCCTGATTGAAGAACAATCCGAATTCGGCACCCGCGACAGCGGCATCAAGATCGGCGTCGGCGAAGATGACGTTCGGGCTTTTACCGCCGAGTTCGAACGTCAGCCGTTTGAGCGTTTGGGCGGCATTCGTCATAATGAGTTGTGCCGTGCGATGTTCGCCGGTGAAGGCGATCTTATCGACATCGGGATGCTCGACCAGCGCTGCTCCGGCGGTCGGTCCGTAACCGGGAACGATATTGATGACCCCCGGAGGAAAACCGGCTTCCATCGCCAGTTCGGCCATACGCAAGCAGGAGAGAGGCGTCTGTTCGGCGGGCTTCATCACGATCGTACAACCGGCGGCCAGAGCCGGGCCCCACTTCCACGCCACCATCAACAGCGGAAAATTCCAGGGGATAATCTGCCCCACCACCCCCAACGGTTCACGAAGCGTGTACGAGAAAAAGTTGCCGCGAACGGGAATCGTCTCCCCATGAATCTTATCGGCCCAACCGGCGTAATACCGCAGACAGTCGATCACCAGCGGCAGGTCGGCGGCCCGGCTGTCGCTGATCGGTTTGCCGTTGTCGAGCGTTTCGAGGGCGGCGAGTTCTTCGAGGTTCGCTTCGACCAGATCGGCGAGCTTATTCATCAAACGGCCACGGTCGCGGGCATCCATCTTCGACCACGGTCCCGTCTCGAACGCCTTGCGCGCCGCCTTCACGGCTCGGTCGATATCGGCCTTGTCTCCCTCGGCGACGTCGGCGATTTTTTCTTCCGTCGCGGGATTGATCGTCGCGAACGTCTTACCGCTGACGGCGTCGACCCATTCGCCGTCGATGAGAAGTTGTGTCTGTCGAATATTGGGAGCTTTTGCTTGTTTCGGTTTCTGAGTGACCGTAGCCATGATGCCTCCTTTATGACCTGAAAACGGAAATGCGTGCTGACGTCGAATGCGATGCATCCAATAGGAATTATAGCAAGGCGAATTTCGATGTGGTAGCAGACCGGACGAGTTTGAGATGGCCGGGTGCATCCGTTAAATGGTGGTCCCGCTATTTCCCGGCCCAAAGGGCCAGCCCTTCATCCACCCCGGTCCGCAGGGCCGGCGGAGAAGATCACACGTAAACACTCTTCAGGCCCATCCATCGGGCCGGTAGATGACCACTGAAAGGCTCTGCATGCAGCCAGCGTATTTGGATTTCTGATGATAAATCAGGTCGGCGAGGTATGATTGTCGATTATAAGCAACGGCTGACGTATGTAACACGATAACCTGAATTCATGCACGTGTCCCGGTTCGTGCAGTTGCGTGATCAGTATGCGGTGAGTCACGTTCAATCTCCGAAGGAAAGCGAAGGGATGCCATCACCAGATCAAAAAACCAAAGACACACTGGCTGAAGTCAGTGGCACGCGAAAATCAGATCGCATGTTGTGCCGTTGAGAGCGACCGACGACTGATCGCTCTCGACGGCGGATTGGGCCGATGCCATCCGCCGACGAATCTACCACGACGGTGTAATGAAGGAGTCTGGCAGCCGACACAGCCTCCCCAAACGGTTCGCCGAAACTTGCGACCGATCACTTGTAATTCGGTGGCGTTGGAGCGGATGTCAGGGAACCATGGGGCCATCAAGCCGGCGCAACGCCTCGAATGCGCGGCCATGTCCTGGATCGAAATCGATGCATTGCTCGAAATGAGCTTTCGCCTCGTTCGGCTTTCCGTGCAAGAGGGCGATCTGTCCTAAATAATAGGATGTCGGCGCGTGATCGGGATACAGCTTGTACGCCGATTGTAAATCGTCCTCGGCCTGTTCAATCTTATCAACCCGATAGAAGCTGACGCCCCGCGCGAATGCGGCAAGACCTTCGTGTTGAGATGACCGATCCGATTCGCCTCGTTCTTGATACGCAGCGGCCAGCTTGAGGCAAGTCGCAGGGCGAATTGCGATGTCATTGGCTCGCTCCCATGTTTTGACGGCCTCGTCTTTGCGTCCGAGCGCCATATACGCCGATCCCAACTGATCGAGAATCGCTGCCGAGGCTCCTCCCTGATCGATCCATTGTTTGCAGATGTTGATCGCCTGCTCGGGACGATCGAGCCGCAGATTCAATTCAGCAACCTTGACCGCCAGCGGTTCGCTGGCGTTGTGCAATAGCACCTCTTCGAAAAGTGGGATTGCCGCCGACAGTTGATTTTCTTTTTCTCTGGCATCGGCCTCTACTAACAAGCGGGATGCACCGTACTGTTTGCGAGCCTGTCGAAAAAAAGCTACCGTGCGTCCCACGGCAAGTCGATTCGGGTTACGTTCCATCCGTACGCGATATTGACGGACGCCTGCTTCATCGCCTAATGCCGCACACATTTGCCCCGCGAGTTGATTGAGTTCCATCACATCAGGACCGATGCGCAGTAATTCTTCGACGAGCGGTTTGGCCTCCTCTGCGCGATCCGAGCGAATCAGGAGTTTCGCAATCTGAAACTTCGCAGGGACGAATTCGAGAACTTCACGAAATGCCTGTTCTGCTTCGTCCGGCTTTTCTTCTCGGAGAAGATTTCGTCCGATGCGATACCAGATTTCCGCACGCATATCGGCGTTGGCGGTCGCGGCAATGCGTCTAAAGAGGTCGATCGCCTCCGATGTCCGTCCTAATCGTTCGAGAGCGATTCCGCGTCCCAATAATGTCACCGACGAATTTGGGCGAAACGTTTCGGCGTGCCGATAACAGGCTTCGGCCTGACGGTACGATCCGTGAATAAGATATGCCTCCCCGAGTTTGATCCAGTCGTCGACGTTGTCGGGCGACAGGCGATGCGGTAGTTCATTGAGCCCGCATTTCCCATTTGACTTCCCGAACTTTGGCACGCGATTTGCGCCAAGCCCTTCAAAACAAGGGTATTTT
>JAQCEJ010000177.1 GCA_027618475.1 Planctomycetota bacterium
CAACGGTCGCGGCACCGCCGAGCAATGGATCAAGGAAGGCAAGAATGCGGTGAAGTGGACGAAGCTCTCTTGCCGCACATTCCGGGACAACCAAGCCCGCTTGCAACTCTTCGCGTTGGCTTACAACCTAGGGAACTTTCTACGTCGCCTGGCGTTGCCGAAACCGGTCCGTCACTGGTCGCTGACGACGCTGCGGGAGAAGCTGATTAAGATCGGAGCTAAGGTCACTCGGCACGCGAAGTATGTGACGTTTCAACTGGCTGAAGTGGCCGTGACGCGAAACTTGTTCGCCGCGATCCTCGACCGCATTACGCGGCTGGCGATCCCGCCGCCAATGATCATGGATGGGGCGTGACTCTTGAGAGGTTCAAGTGGTGAAAAATGAGGTTCCCAACGGAGAGGGTCTGCGCAGAACCCGCATTTGCCGCTGGAAAACGCTCCGGAGATCCCCTGTCTCGGCGCGCGGATTGGGCCGAGCCGGGATGGGGGACGGGAAAAATGTCAAACAGTCCGCACGCGCTCGACTTTGGGAATGGGGCGTTGTTAGAATGGAGAGCATACCGAGTCTGGATTGGTTCCAGGCTCACCCCATCTGGGAAATGTCGGTTCAAAGTAATTCCATGATTCATTTACGAGGAACGATAACATGAATGAGGTACGTTCTCGAAAACGGGGTTTCACGCTCATCGAATTGCTCGTCGTGATCGCAATTATTGCCGTACTTATTGCCTTGTTGTTACCGGCTGTTCAACAGGCACGAGAAGCTGCCCGTCGGACGCAGTGCAGAAACAACATGAAACAGATTGGATTGGCGTTACACAACTACCACGACGCCCATTTGGTTTTCCCTCCCTCCTTTAGTCAGCATTCCTGGCCGGGATATACCATCGATCTTTGCCCCACGTTCAACTTTCACGTGTACTTGTTGCCTTATATCGATCAGGGGCCCCTTTATAATCAGTTTAATTTCAGCGTTAGCGGACGTGTGGCTCCCAATGCCAATCTTGCCGGACATATCATACCGGCGTTTCTATGTCCGTCAGATCCGTACGCGGATGTAGTCATCGATTCGGGTGATCGATACGGTCGCGATTTTATGAATGGCGTCCCGCGGACGTCGGCCGTTTGTTATCTCTATTCCGGTCCAGTTTATACGTGTCCCTCGACCAGCCCGAACGGATTTTGTTCCACGACCGGCGGCGACGGATTTGCTTCCGATGCCAGTCTTGCCGGAGACTCGTTTTATCCGCGACGCCGAGACATCAGGAAGATTTTCGACGGGACCAGTAACACGATTGCCGTCGGAGAGATCATTCCTAGTTGTTGCAACTGGTCGAGCTGGGCGTATGGTGACATGAACAGTTACTCGACATCGAATGGAATTAACTTGCGCATGTACGACACCTGCGGCTACCTCGGAGGAAATTGGGGCAATTGGCCTATCGCCAGGGGGTTTAAGAGCTTCCACGAAGGAGGCGTGCATGCCGTCATGGCCGACGGAGCCGTGAGATTTTTTTCGGAGAATATGAGCATTCAGGTCTGGCAGAATTTAGGCACAATCGCGGGTGAAGAGGTTGTGAGCGAATGAACAATTTGAACTTCAACTTTCGGTTTGCGACGTCGCCTCTCGCCAGCTGCACGTGGATCATTCCGATTATTCTGATGATATTCTGCGGTTGCAACAGCGGCGAGACATACTACGAAACATCGGGGGCGGTCACGCTGGATGGCTCACCCGTTGACGACGCCTCGGTGACGATGATTCCTGTTGACAAGTCGAAGGGGAAGCATGCTCACGCCAGCACACGCGACGGGGGAAAATTCCGGATGATCACGATTCGGAAAGAAGGCGTCTTGGCCGGGGAATATAAGGTGACCGTCCAGAAATTCGACCCCAGTACTGGGAGGAAGGACGCAATGAAGTCGCTGCTTCCTGAGGGTTATGCGACCGAAGACAAAACGCCGCTCACCGCGACGATACCTCATGACGGCGAACTGAAACTGGAATTGAAGTCGTCTGGAGAATGATCCAGACGGATCGCCGTTGTGCGAAGACGCTATTTGAACGGTTGGTTGACACCGGTGGCGGATCAGGTCAAAAATTTTTTCTGAGTAGAACGGGTTTCATAACCCGGTTGGCGACAGAATAATCATCCAAATTGTCCGGAATTATCCGCTGTCCAGAGGGTTATGAAACTGCTTGTAGTACTATCTGGAAAAAATCTGCAGGAACACCGCATCTCACAACCACAAGTGCATTCGATCCTTGATCGTCTGCGGCATGCGTCTGTCGATCGCGCGGGTGATTTCTTTCTCGTGATAGCGCGTGCTGGCGTGCACAAAGACCAGCAACTCGTTCTTGAATTTCTCTGTCCGTTCGATGATGTCGTCGAGATGCATGTGGCCGAACTTGTGGATTTTTTCGCGGCGATGTTCGGGACGAAAAAAAGTCAATTCGGTAATGAGAATCTGTGACTCGAAGATTGGCGGATAATCGTCAAGTCCTGCCGGGGCGGTGTCGCCTGTGTAACAGACGATGGGAACGCGGATCTCTTCGGTGACGTCGGTACCGGCCAGACGCAGATCGCGAATTTCGTGTCCCTCGAGGCCGCGATAGTCTTCCTTGAGTTTGCGGCGGACGTCCCACACCACAAAACCGACCGACGGCACCGTGTGCTTCGTCGGAAAAACGGTGACGCGGTGTTCGCGCGAAAGTTCGATGTCGTCACCCCCCTTCACGCCGACGAGTTCGCAGTGCATGCGGCCGCGGTCGAGTTTCTGCCACGTCCTTAGCATGCGATGGACATCGTCGACAATTTCCGCCGGCATGTAGATTGTCGGTGGTTCCATCTTCATCATTCTTCGTCGAGCCACATAAACCGGAAGGGCGGCGATGTGATCGAGATGGCCGTGCGTGACGAAAAATGTCTGCGTCCCCATGAACAACCAGGGGCTGCCACCCAGATCGAACCCGAGTTTAAGTTCGGGGATGCGAAAATAGCTCTGCACCGCCGCGCGGGCATAGCCTTCGATCGTCAGCCCTTTGTAATGCAGGGTTTTTACGGGGAGGTTTTCGATCATGAAGGCTGACGGTTTTCTGTTGCGGTTTTCGAAAGAAGATGAAACGCGGAGTTCGCGGAAAGTTCAGAGAATAAGACGATGTTATCCGCAGATTTTCACAGTTGTGCGCAGATGAAAATGCCAATGAAAACGAGTTTGGGAAAAGCATGACAGTTTGAATTCCTCAAGGGTTCAAACTGACTTCTCTTAATCTGCGTTTCTCTGTGAAAATCTGCGGATAACAATCTCTTAGTTTTCAACGGACGCCTAAATCTTCACCGGTTTGCCGGTCGCAATGCTCTTCGCTTCAGCATAGCAGATTTTGAGGGCGTCGCGGGCCATTTTTCCGGAGAGCAATATCGGCTCATCGCCCGTGCTGACAGCGTCGATCGCCATTTGCAGTTCGGCGGTAAACGCGGCACACCATTCGGCTCCCCCTTTGAGTTTGGGCTCGGTTACTTTACCGTCATCGCCGATGACGGTGAGCGGGCGATTGACGACCCATGCTTTTTTCTTTCCTGAACCGTAAGTGCCGGCGTCGTATTGCACCGTCGCTTTTTCAAAGAAGAGTTCGAATCCGTGAGAAAACTCGAGTCCCTTTGCAGCGATGCCCCCGCTGACGCAACTGATGGTTGGCCCGTTATCGCCATACAGATATTGCGTATGCACGTGATTGACGAGATCGGCCTGCAACAACCCCTGCGAGAAGACGTGCTGAGGTACTCCGCACATCGCACAGATGAAATGGTTGTCGTGAATGTGTAAGTCGACGCCCCAGCCGCCGAGGCGACGAAAGTCGGACATCTCTTGCGACCACTTGGGGGGGGTGATCACTCGGCGGAAATGACCTGCGAGCAGTTTGCCAAATCGTCCGGAATGTACGGCTTCGCGAACGAATGAAAACTCGGGAAAGAACGGCAAGACCTGTGCCACCATCAACAATCGATTCGCTTTACCTGCCGCCTGCACGATGCGATTGGCCGCCAACAGGTCGACGGCGATCGGCTTTTCGACGAGCGTCGGTTTTTTCGCCTTCAGCGCGGCGATCGCAACCTCTTCGTGATATTCGGTCGGCAGGCAGATATCGACGAGATCAATGTCGGGGTCGGCAAGCAAGTCGTGGTAATCGGCATAGGTCTTGATTTGAGAAAGGTCGACGTGACCACCGCGGGGGCCGAAGTTCCCCTGAATACTGGTCCAATCGCCCGCCAGCTTTTTCGGGTTGCGTGTGGCAATGGCTGTGACCTTGGCCCCTTTGACCTTTTTGGCCCCTTCAAAATGGGTAAAGCCCATAAAACCGATGCCGATGATTCCAATTCTGATCATGTCGCCGATCCTCTTCGCAATGTGTCGTTGCATGTGAAACGTGCAGGGAGATTGAATGCACGAGCCCCCTAGCATTGTGGTCGAACGATCCGGCGTCAAGCGGCAGCGAAAGAAACCGTGAGTGTCTGTCGAAATTCGCGAGCCAATCGATGGATTACAGACCGGAGAGAAAGAAGAACGCCGAATTTGAATGTAAGGGAATTCACCAGCAATCCCCGAGCAGGAATGGAGAGCATCATTCACCGGGCGGAGATCAGCTTCCGTCATAAAGAACCCGGCGATTTGCTCCCCAAACCATTCCGGCTGCCTAAAAATCAGGCTGCCTGCTTTTTAGGCAATGGGCAAGGTGCTTGGATTTGCGGCAGTCGGCCTCTGTGCTGGGCTGCGGCGGAGCTGGATTGCCTGGGTTTGGGGCTGTCGTCTGTTAATGTAGGGAAGATGTCCTCGGGGGTGCGCGGGGTTGGGGCAGTTTTTGTTCGCAGGGAGATTTTGGCCTGTTTCCTCTGGTAATTTCGGAGGCGAAACTGTTATCGTATTGATGATATCGTCAAAGTGACCACACTGGTTTCGCCGGAGTGAAGGCTGTGGCCTGTCATTTCGGCATGAAGGTCATTTGAAAAGATCGTGCAACCACAACTCCGGTGGCACCGTCTTATGTGTTCAAGCAGTTCGCTGATTTTTGAGAGTGCTCGCTCCTGGCTGGGGAGTGATTTCGCAAATTCAAAATGAGCCGGGCTGTTTTTATAAAGCTGATGAACTGGGATTTCGACAAGGACGCTGAAACTTATCCAGCTCGGGAGTTACTCACATGCTTGTACTGTCCAGGAAGGCCGGGGAGCGTATTCTGATTGGCGAACAGGTCACCGTGACCGTAGTCCGCGTCGGCCCCAACACCGTGCGGTTAGGAATTGATGCTCCGCGCGACATGAATATCGTTCGCGAAGAGTTGTGTGATGGACCGATGACGGTCGACATCACGTTCGAAGATGCGAGTCAAGCCGACGAATTCAGTCCGTCTTGAACTTTGTATGACAGCGACATCGACGAAACGACCGGTCTGTTTTCAGGCCGGTTTTTTCATGCGCCCGAAATCCGCCGATCTTACTCAACTCCTTCTTGAGAACCGCCTCTCAGTCGATTAAGATATTTCCATACGATGGATCAGAAATTCGATCGCTTCCGTCTGTGTTCATTATGGCATTTGTGTGGCGGACGGAGTTGATTCCCTCATCCTTATGACTCAAGGAGCATATCATGCTGCGATTGGCGGGAAACGGTACGGCTCACACCTGTGACGGCATGACACGACGTGGCTTTCTCGAAGTCGGCTCTCTCTCCGCTGCCGGGCTCACACTTCCCGCACTACTTGCCGCCGAAGCTCGCGCCGATCAATCGGGACAAAAGAAGCAAGACAACCGTGCGGCCATCATGATTTTCAATCTCGGTGCCCCGAGTCAACTCGACACGTTCGATCTCAAGCCCGATGCCGCCTCTGAAATTCGCGGCCCGTTTCAACCGATCGCCACGACATCGCCTGAGATTGCCATCAGCGAAATCTTTCCGAAACACGCGCAGATTGCCGACAAATTTTCGCTCGTCCGCAGTTGTTATCATACCGCCGCCGCCGTGCACGACACCGGTCACCAGATGATGCAGACCGGTCGGCTTTTCACCGGCGGCATCAACACGCCTCACGCGGGCTGCGTCGTCAGCTATCTCAAAGGCCGCAAGACCGATCTCCCTCCGCACGTTATTATGCCCGAGCCGATGGGGAACACCGGCGGCGGACTTTCGCACGGCCAGGATGCCGGCTTCCTCGGCAAGGCGAACGACCCGTACGTCTTGATGGCCGACCCGTCGCAAGAGAATTTCAAAGTCCCCGATTTGCTGCCGCCGCCGGAACTCGGTGAAGCCCGTCTCGATCGCCGGCAGAAACTCCGTAACATCGTCGATAAGAAATTGACGTCGTTCGAGCAGAGTGAAAACGCGAAGTTGCTCAACAGCAGTTTTCAGACGGCGTTTCAACTCATTTCGTCTCCAACGGCGAAGCAGGCGTTCGATCTCAGTCAGGAGCCGACCGCCGTTCGCGAACGTTACGGCATGAATCGGTTCGGACAATGTCTGCTGCTCTCACGTCGTCTGGTCGAAGCCGGCGTCCGCTTTGTGACGGTCAATACATTCCTCACGGTGTTCGATGAAATTACGTGGGACATCCACGGCTCGAAGCCGTTCACATCGATCGAAGGGATGAAAGACATCGTCGCTCCGATGTACGATCAAGGATATGCAGCTCTCATTTCCGATCTCGCCGAGCGCGGAATGCTCGACGACACACTGGTCTGCAACCTCGCCGAGTTCGGCCGCACGCCGCGCGTCAACCCGACCGGCGGCCGCGACCACTGGCCGCAGTGTTGGACGGTCTACTTCGCCGGCGGCGGCGTGCAAGGAGGCCGAGTGATCGGCCGCAGCGACCCGATCGGTGGTTACCCCGCCGAACGCCCGGTCAATCCCGCCGAGGTCGTGGCCACCATCTACCACAGCATGGGGCTGGAGATGGAAACGAATCTCCCCGGCCCCGCTGGACGACCCTTCCCGCTGGTCGATTCAGGAACGAAGCCGATACTGGAGTTGTTCTAAGGACGACGTCTGTGTTAGGTGGCTGGGGCGCAGGTTTTCAATCATATGACGTTGGACAAGTTTCACATGGTCAATTTGCGACCAACTGTAACCATCCACGGCCCCAGTCGATTGCTGCTCGATGCATACGAAGACTGGGGCCGTCGCGCAGACTTGTAGTCCGTAGGGTCGTTGCGAATGGATAGCGGAATCGTTTAATGAAATCGGTATGCGCCCCAGCCACCCTTCGGATCTCACTTCGGCGG
>JAQCEJ010000178.1 GCA_027618475.1 Planctomycetota bacterium
AAGTCAAAACAGCCGAAGACCTCGTGTGCCTGCGGCACCCGGACACAAAGCTGTCCGGGCTACCCAGCTTTCACCCGGAATGTCGAATGTCGAAATCCGAATGTCGAATCAAATCCCAATGACCGAATGTCCGAAGGAAACGCCGTCTCGATCCCTCCGGGATCGGGAACCATCAGAATTTCACAACAACTTCTGCGCTTGCAGGAAGGGCTATCCCCGCGCCTCAAGAAATATCGTCAACCCGTCCCAGGTCGTGTACAATTCGTTCAAGGCAGACACCACAGACGAAAATGCTTCGACGATCTGATTCGTCAAAAGAAATGAGAACATGGTTTTCGTTCGTCAATGGCACCTGGCACGCATGAATTCGGGGAGGCATGCCGTATCATGTCAACCGGGGAACCTGGCTCCCTTTCGAATGATCATCCATCGTGATTCAAGGAGGGCTGCGCTATGAAATCTGCCGACGTTTTGATGCTTGTTGGTGTATTGATCTGGGGACCGATATCGAACATAGGAGATGGTGCCCCTCCATCGGCGCAGACTATTCTGATCAAGGTTCGGTTTTTAATTGGCAATCCCTGTGGGGAGAATGAGGATCAGCCCCCAAAAATGCAAGCGTCCCCAAACCTCACGACGCTGGCCAACACGACTTCGTACTTCATTTCAGGAGGTCAAGAATACATTCCTGGCCAGAATGACAGACCCGCGATTCATCATCGGATCGAGTTCACAGCGGGCGAAATCAAAGATGATAAGTTGGATTTGCACATTACAATGTCGATGTCCAGGGGAGAAATGATCGCAAAGATTCGACCGATGCAAACGACATCGTTCGAACCACAAGGAGGTTTCAATCAGGTGATGTCGCGAACTTTCCACGATTTACCGGTAGGGAAGGTCGTGAAACTTCGCTGGCCCACAAAACCCGGCGACAATCGGAAGTGGATCGAAATCTCGGCGGAGAAATTCGAAGAGAAGGTTCCTCCACCCGTCATCCCGCAAAAACGAGGACGTCCATTCAAAGGTTTTCTGGGATAAGACCTAATGCAAGACAGCAACGAGCCCAATTCATCGAATGTAAGGAAAGCAAAATCGCCATTTGGCACCGTCGCCGCGCTTGGAGTTTTGTGTCTTGTCATCGGTTACTTCTACCTCTTCCCTCCTTTTCCGAGAACGTTTGCGAAGGCGATTATTACCTTTCACAACTGGCGTGATCACCGGGAGGTCGCCAGCGGTAAGGTGATCGAACTTGGCGACGAAAAATCGCTGAGAGAACTCATCTCCTACTTGCCCGGTGTCGGACAAAAGCGTTTTGCGATGATGAGCGGCGGTTGGATAAGCAGTGTAGTCGTCGAGTTACATGCTCCCGACGGTGAAATCGTCGAGGTGGACATCAGCGATGATCTTGCCGATTTCTCCGATCGATACGGGCTCGGCGACGGCCGTGTGCGACGGGGACTCGATCGTTTTCTGCTGGCAAGGCTGAAACCTGAATCGCCTGCCTCAAGATGATGTTCGCAGTGGTAGCGAAGCCTTTTCAAGGGAGTGCTCATTGCTACCCGGGGGCCACCCGCCAGCGAAGAACAGGGGCCTTTGCGCATCGATCAGATCGATCTCGGATAACGTTCATTCCCATTTTTCACGGCTCACAGAGCCGTGGCACGAATGAATTCGGGGAGCTTTGCCGTCTCGTGTCAACCGGGACACCCGGCATTCCATCCAACACCTCCGCCTCTTTTGGCGTAACTCTCTGAGGAAAGTGGCTCGGACGGGGTGAGTGCATAATCGGTATCCTTACCCCAGAGCAATTCTTTGGAAATTATTCCGGTACGACCGGTCTCGTGGACCGACTTCCGGCGGGGCGTACTTGACCCTTTCGGCATCGACGCCTTAGCATAGCTGAAGTCTTCTCGTGATGATGATCGATTGTGGACGATTCTCTTCTTATTCTTCGTCTGCGATCGGGTCGCTAATTCTTTTCTCGTCTTGACTTTCTGTGTACGACAAAAAAGTTTGATCGCCATTATGAACGCATCGCCTGACGCCGAACGTCCCGAATCTGAATCGCCTCCCCCTTCGAGAGATTCGTCTCCTGCGACACCTGATGAGACTCCATCGCCCCCCGATGTGACCGACGAAAAATCATCCACGATCGACACGTCCGACAACGCCGAAAACCCGGACGACGATCTTCCTGAGTGGGAACCGCTCACACCCGAACTCGTCGAAGACGAAGCGATTCGCGGCGATTTCATGCTCCGCTGGGCGGTCGTGCTGCTCGCTTTTTTGCTGGCGTGCAGCGAAATCGCCGAAACGTCCACTCTCGTTCACATCAAGACCGGCCAATACCTGGCACAGAACGGCATTTTGCCGCCGCGAATCGATGTGCTCTCTTACACGGCGACCGATTTGCCCTGGATCAATCTGGAATGGCTGTACGACCTGCTGCTCGCCGGCGTTTACCGACTCAGCGGCTGGACGGGGTTGACACTCTGGAAGGGGCTATTGGCGGCTCTTACGTTTTACATCGTCGGTCGCGCCGGACTGCCGGGCGTTTCGACATGGTGGAATGCCATCATGTCGACCATGGCTCTGATCGCCTGCTTCCCTCATTTCACGACCGATCCGCACATGGTCACACTGTTGGGAATGGCGATCACGATATATTGCCTTCATCAATTGAGGTACGAACATTGCCCGCGCAGCATTTACGGCCTTATCGTCTGGTTTGCCGTCTGGACCAGCCTCGATCGCCGCATGGTGATAGGACTTGTGATTCTGACGTTGTACGCCCTCGGCGAAGCCGCTCGCGTCAAAGGGAACAAATCGGCCGGTGCCGAATCGGCGGCCCCCGATTATCTGCGTCGATTGTGGCAGACCGTCGCCGGGTCGTGGGGCGTCGCCTTGATCAACCCGTTCGGCTGGCATTCGTGGAAGTCGCTGTACGACCTCTATGCCTATGAATATCCGGGGATGCGCGAACATAGTCTGGCCCAAACGCCGACCGAGTTGATGATGAACTTTCCGCTCTGGCATGCGGAATACTGGTCGCAGCGAAATCCTTACGTCATCGCAGCATTGGTCGTGATTCTCGGCAGTGTCATCAGCATTTTGCTGAATTTGAAGCGGCGGGAATGGGGGAGTTTATTCGCCGTGCTGGGCATGACGACATTCGCGGTCTTGGGGGGGTGGGAACTCGCCCCGGCAGCCATCGTTTGTTGCCTGATGGGAAACTTGAGTGCTCAAGCGTGGTATCGCGACAATTTTCGGCAGACCTATTCGCTCGATACGATGGAATTGCTCTTCTCCCGTGGCGGTCGTGCCGTCACCGTTTTGGTGCTCTTTGCCATTGCGTATCTGGGGATCAGTGGGCGTATGGCGGGTCTCCATCTAAACCGGGTCGGATTCGGACTCAGCCCCGCGTTATCGTCCAACATCAAAGGATACGACAAGGCGGTCACCGAAGCATTCGACGATCGCCCTTACCATTTCCGTATCGATCAGGGGGATGTGTTGATCTGGCTGGGTCAAAAATCGTTCATCGATAACCGCGTACGTCTCTTTCAGAATTCCGGAGATCCGAGCCTGCTGACTCGTCACGATCAAATCCGCCGGGCTCTCCGCCAACCCGACGAAGATGACCCGGCAACCGGTCGTCCTGACGTCTGGAAATCCGCATTTGATCAATACGAAGTCTCTCATGTATTGCCTAGGTTGAACGGCAATGCACCCGATTATCGCTCATTCTTCGATCTGCAGATGTCACCCGATTGGCAGTTTGTGGGTTTGGATGCATCGACCGGAGTCTTTTACCGCCAGGATGTCGCCAACCGCGAATTGTTGGAATACCTGGAAAAACGCCGCTGGAATGTCAACGATCTGGCCTACAAAGACGTCGAGACCCCGATCTCGCCCCGCGTTGAATTCGTCAAGCCACGTTCGGTTTACGAACGTTATTTGACGCAGCCCCGTAACGAGACCCCGGCAGAGGCACAGGAAGCGATGCACTATCTGCAGCTGCTGAACTCTCAACGCGTTACGCCCGATATTGCTTCATCGCTCTCGCTGCTTGCGATTCGATCGGCTCAGGAGGCCTTGGCCGAAACCCCGCGCAGTGGCGATGCGTATTTGAGGTTGGGGCTTGCCTACAAATTCCTGGGGACGATCGAATCGCAGATCACGTCATCAGAATCAGATCGTCTGGAGACGCTCCGGCTCTATCAATCGCTGATGGCCTTGCATCAGGCACTTGTGACCCAGCCGACGAGTCAATTCGCTCTCGATCAACTGCTGGAAATCTACTTACAGTCCCAGCGGTACGATCTGGCAATGACGATTCTGGATCGGCAATCCGAACTGACCGACAACGCCATCGATATCACGGAGGAAGATATCGCGAAAGAAGGTCGAAACCAGCAGATTCGCGAACAAATCTCGGGGACGGTTCAGACCGCCGCACGAACCGCCGCCGACGAAATCGAAAAAGGGACCGACCGGTATCAGGTCGCACAATCGCTCTATTCCCAGACGGGTTGCGTGCTCGAAGCACTACGTATTCTGGATGAAGATCCCGTCTATGTGGTCAACAATCCGCAGGCGGGGCTGTTACGAGCATCGTTGTTGCTGGAATCGGGCCGCCTGACCGAGGCGCAAGATCAATTGACCGATATCGAACGTAAACTCATGGAAGTGAAATCTCCGATATCGGCGCAAGTGCATTATTTGCAGGGAATTATCGCACTGGGCATGGCCGATTATGAGCGGGCCTCCCAGCTCTGGGAAGCAGACCTTCGTGAGCAGAGCGGCGAGCGATTCGCCGGCATGCTGGCCACGCTCCCGATGGTTTATCCGCATGTCACATTTTTTGGTAATCCGGGAGCGCGATGGCCCATTCAGCAGTCGGCGCTTTCGCTCGACTATCTTTATAACTATGCACGCGACACAACGCTGCTGAGATATCACGTCGCCCGTTGTTATCTTGAAGCGGGACGACTCAACGAGGCGACGGATGTCTTTCAGGACATTCTCGAAATCGACCCGGAAACGCCGATGCGACGAATTGTTGTGTTCTATCTTTATCTGCTGACCGATGAGATGATAGACCCGCTCCCACCGTCGGATTGGATCCCCGCAGGGCCCGAAACCTTCGCTCCCGAGGTGCCAGAAACGCCTTCGGTCGAAACGAACGAAGAGGACAAGACGCAAGAGCAAAAAGTCGACGAAATCGGTAATGATCAATCGACCGATTCTAATTGACTGAAATCTCCATCCGTCTGATTTCAGCAGTAAATCGGACGACAGGAGTGACGTAATCCAATTTCGGATTATTCATGAGGAACAGCGAACCGATTTCTGTATTCACGAGTCATTTCCATTCACCGGGAACAGAAATCCGACAATCGTTCGACGCAATTGATATGAAAATCGAGGAAACCCCCCTTTCGGGACTGGACATGCCCCTCTGGAATTGCAAAAATGTTCGAGCTTCCAACTGGTTTTCCTGAATTGAAGTAAGGGCGTATAGCTCAGTTGGTTAGAGCGCAGCTCTGATAAAGCTGAGGTCCTTGGTTCGAATCCAAGTACGCCCATTTTTCTAGAATTGGTTTCATAACCCCGTTGGCGACGGAATGATCGTTCAAATGACAGCGAGAACTCCGTCGTCCAGAGGGTTATGAAACGGCTTGTAGAACGACAGGCCCCACATGGCAATCTTCAGGCGGGATCAGTATTCAGTATAACGATGAGATTTCCCGCCGGATCCAGAGCCATTTGTGGCTTCACCAGTCCTCCGGGGGGATGATTTTCGCGGGGACGTAGCTCAACTGGGAGAGCGCTGGCTTTGCAAGCCAGAGGTTGCCGGTTCGATCCCGGTCGTCTCCATTCCTGCGTGTATTTGTATCACTGTCGAATCAAGAAATCGCGGTTTTGATTTTGTATCGCACCTGAAGGTGCCAAGTTGAGGACTTTGAGGAATTTCGGCATCTACGGGACACCTCAAAACGTGGACCGGAAAGAAGTTGAAGAGAATTTCTCATGATTTTTTGAAAGAGGCGTCGGCACGCTTGACGAAACCGGCCGGCGACCATAGGATGTGCTTCTCGCGAGTTGAAACGCAACTGGCAGTCGGGCAAGTTGACGAGAGTGGCCTGAAGCTTGTGCACCCAGCCTCAAAGTGCGGTGCAAGACCTTCAGCCCATTTGCGGTGAGCCGACTAGCGACAATCAGTTTCTAGTCGGATTGTTCTTTGACAATTTGGTGAGAGCAAGAGTGGCATCTTGAACAATGTCGGCCACTGGTGCGGCAACGCACTGGTGACCGAGAAGAAAGCGACTTTTAGTATAAGCTTGAGCCGGACGGTATATCGTCCGTTCGGCCTGATTTGAGTCACAACTGCCATCAACGCGGCGAAGTTCGCTAAGGAGGTGGCCTGCGAGGCAAGAATCAGAGTGGTCAAGCTATTAAGGGCGTGTGGGGGATGTCTTGGCGTCAGAAGGCGATGAAGGGCGTGGAAGGCTGCGAAAAGCCTGGGGAAGCTGTCAAACAAGCGTTGATCCCGGGATTCCTGAATAATGGCGTAATGAATCCATAGTTACGTCAAGCCAACGCGGTGAACTGAAACATCTAAGTAACCGTAGGAAGAGAAAGCAATAGCGATTTCCCCAGTAGCGGCGAGCGAAAAGGAAACAGCCCAAACCGGATGGCTACGGCCATTCGGGGTTGTGGGGCCTATCATTGTGGAGTCAGAAAGTGGTCTGTTAGAAGAATCCTGCTAGGAAAGCGGAGCCATAGAGGGTGACAGCCCCGTATTCGAAAGCAGACCGCCTCCCGATAGGTACCCGAGTAGGTCCGGTCACGTGAAACCCGGTCTGAATCTAGGAGGCCCATCTCCTAAGGCTAAATACTCTCTGACGACCGATAGTTAACAAGTAGCGCGAGCGAAAGATGAAAAGAACCCCTGCTAGGGGAGGGAAAGAACCTGAAACCACACGCTTACAAGCTGTCGGAGCTCCATGCCTTCGGGCGGAGTGACGGCGTGCCTTTTGTATAATGACCCGGCGAGTTACCATCGTTGGCTTGGTTAAGGCCTTCAGGGCCGAAGTCTCAGGGAAACCAAGTCTGAATAGGGCGTTACGTCAACGGTGGTAGACGCGAACCCTGGTGATCTACCCATGGGCAGGTTGAAGCGCGGGTAAGACTGCGTGGAGGACCGAACCCACTAGTGT
>JAQCEJ010000047.1 GCA_027618475.1 Planctomycetota bacterium
TTGGCAAGTTGTTGTCGTAACCGCAAGAGTTGTCGCTCCTCTTTGGCTTCCAGCAAGAGCGTGATCAATAAATCCGTTCCGGCGTCGGTCGCGTTTATCGTACAGGAGTCGATCACCGTTCCGATCGACGGATGCACCATTCGTGCACGCGGCCGCAAAATCAATCCCGATGGCGACGACTATCTGTTCTATACCAATCCCATTCGTATTTCGGTGAGACATGGCGACAGTCTACCCGAAGACGACACGATCACACCGACGCCGGAGTCGTCTCAAAATAGCTGGATCGCACTGATCGGCATGGTCGGTTTGATTTCTCTTTCGGGAGCTTCGTTGTGGACGTTTAAGACGGTCATTGAAAAGGTGGCTCCGTCAGCCGAGAAACGTCGCAACGCAACAGCGAGCGTGAAACGGCGATGGTATCTACGGGTCGGAATCGTGTGGCTCGTGGTGATGTTTTACAGTTCGCTGGTTCCCTTTCGTTTTCAGATGCGATCGTGGCAGAGTCTGTGGGGGGATTTGCAAAACATCAACTGGTACTGGCCCGCCGCCGCCGACCGTACCGAACTCTGGATTCACTTCTGGCTGGCATTGACGATGAGTTTTCTGTGGCTGGGAGGATTAATCGCCGAACAGCCTCGGCGACGTGTCCGCACGGCAGCAGCCCTGGGCGTTCTCTTGCTCGGCCTTTGTACTGTCGGATTGTGGGAATCTTTAACGGCGATGTTGCTGGGGCTGAAGCTCTCGCATTTGAAACTGATCGCAGCGGGGTCGGGCTGCCTGTTCGGTGTGATTACCTGGCTGACAGTCGGTGATTACGTGCATCGCTCGTTGGGCGAATTCATCGGCGTGTCGCATCGCCGGCGTCAGACGGACCTGCTCTTGATCGCCTATATCGTCGGTTTCGCCATCTGTTCGCTCATGCCGTTTGACCTGTTGATGCGTCCGGAAGATGTGAATTTAAAATTCGAGGCGAGGCGCATTCTGTTAGTTCCGTTCGGAAAGGAATCGCGTGCATTTCAATCGTTTGTCGTATCGATTCTTTCATTCATTCCGGTCGGAATCGGAATGTCTTTCATCGGTCAAACGACGAAGGGAACTCTGCGTGCGTTTCTGCCAAGCCTGGCATTCGCAGCGATGTTTGCCGTTGCCATTGAATTCGGGCATCTGATCGCATTCAGCCGCATCGCAGATACGACACTTCTTCTGGCGCATTGTCTCGGCGCACTTATCGGCGTGGCCGTCGTGCGGTTTCCGGGGAGCGACGAACATAAACTGCTCACCTACTACGCCGACAAATACGAAATCGGGGCGCGCATGTATTGGAAGATCGCGGCAGTCGCGTATGTGCTGCTACTTTGCTTTCTGTTCTGGTGGCCGTTTCAGGTTCTCGGCAATTCGTCGGCGATCGACCAGCGATTCAGTCGCTTCATTCATTGGCCGTTTTCCGTTTGGCAGCATCCGACCGAACCGAATCCGGTGACTCGATTGATGATGTTCGTCCCGTTGGGAATGATGTTGGCGCAGATTATCGGGGATCAAACGTTACCGGCAGCACTGCGGAAGAGACTGGGACGGATCGCACTCAGTCTGGTCGTTCTTTTCGGAATCGGGATCGAATTGGTGCAGGCATTTCTCCCTCCCAATGTTCCCGACATCACCGATGCGCTGCTCTACGGCGTCGGAACACTCATCGGAATGATGGTGATGTCGAAATGGTTGAGAAGTTCTGTGTGAAATGTCGTCGTGTACGGCGGTATCCATTTTGCCAAGTGTCACCAGGAGATTCACAACCCTCTCAGCGAAAAGTCAGTCACATCCACCCGGTCGATAATTCCGTCATCTATTGGGTGCTGTACTAATTCGAATACCCCCGTTTCTTCCGCGGCATATCCGTCGGTATCACCGGCGGCCTTCCGGGAAGAAGCGCAGCAGCAGTCGTGATGCAACACCCCCGTGTTCGCTCCGACTGCTGCTTTTTTTTGGTTATTCGCCATTTGATTCAAATGATCTCCCAGTAACCTCCAAATAAGCAGGCCGACCAGCACAATCCCAGTGTCATCGCGGCGATCATCGGCCAACGAAAGCGACTTTCGGATAATCGCAAACCACACGCGATGAAAACAGGCAAGATGACCCAACCATATCGGCCAACCGACGCCAATGAACTCGTCTGGGTCAGGATCAACAGCACCGTCCCGATCGAGAAGAGCGACTGGCCCCAGCCGAGCTTTCGAACGGTTGGCAGGTAAAACAGAATCCAGACGAACATCAGAGGATCGGCAATTCGCCATGAATACAAATTGCCGACGGGTTCACCCGTCGACATCAATTCGAGTGAATACCTCACACTGTTAAAGATTTTGAAGAACCAGCGGATCGGATTCCACTGAGAAGCGGTTTCCTGATAATTTCCCCAACTGCTGATCGCTTTGAAATAGATGAAGGGATCGCCGAATTCCTGTCCGAGATACCAGAAATAGGTCACCAGGCCCATCCCCGATAAAGCCATACCGATGGTAGCGCTCAACCATCGCCGACGTATCCAGCCGTCGATCAGTACGGCTCCCAGAAGAATACCGGGAGGTCGCATGGCTGACGTCAGTCCCACAATCAACCCGGTGACGATATATCGTTGGCGTTGCACATACCACATCGCTCCCACGACCGCGAGCGCCATCAACGAATCGGAATAAGCCACCGTTCCGAAAAATGATGCGGGATACAACAGCCAAGCCCATGTCGTCCAGCGGGCCACCTGCTCATTGTACATTCGGCGAACAAATTCATAGAGAACGCACGACGTCAATAGTGTCGCCACGTTGGAGATCAGCAAAGCCGCCAGGACGGCTGGTATGCCAATATACCCCAGAATGCGGATCATCAGCGGAAAAACAGGAAAGAACACGAGATTCTGTTCGCGGCGGTCTTCCCGTGCGACGGGAGCATTCGATCGTTTTTTTGCATCCTCCAAAATTGACGTCCCACCGGGATCGCGGTTCAACACGTATCCCACTTCGGAAATCGACAGATACCAGAACGAATCCCATCGAAATAACGGCGAGATCCACTTCCATTCGTCTCCGACTTCGAGACCAATCATGGGTGACGGATCGTACTCTTCCGGATGCGCGGCCCAGGCGTGGTAGTATGCCGCCAGGTCAGACTTCGGACCGGCCGCAGCATTCAGCTGGCGAAAATCAAGCTGAATCGGCCAGTACAACCATCCCGCGTACAGAAAAAACAGGCAGATCAGTCGTGTCACACCCCAGGCCAGTACCGGTTCGCTCCAGGTCTTCCACCACGGCAGCATCCGATTCGGTTCGTCGGTAAGATCGCCGGCAACACCGACATTCTCTGGAATCTGCGGAGTGATTGGCACCTGATTCGGCACTGCGGAGTGAAATAAATTGATACTCATGGCGGATACATTCTTCGTCAGAGGATCTGTCGATATGTCGACAACGGATGGGCTCGCCGTCAGACTCGTTCCAGGGGTTCGCCGATCGCAGGGTCAGTAATCTCAGCATCGTGGTGCTGCACGATTGGTTCGCGTACCTTGCCGTCACTTGAACTGTCAGCAGGGCCGTTTTTTCTCAATCGATTGATGGCGACGATCAGCGTGGTGAACAACGTCATCAGCGTGATAATCTTTCCCTGAAGATAACCAGGGGGCGTGTAGTCAAATGCGATTTCATGCGTTCCGGGTTCGAGGGGAATAACGCGAAAGGCCAGATCGCCGAGCATGATACGCGTCGGCCTGCCATTGTCGGTCGCTTTCCACCCAAGCTGAAACAGATCGGTGAGAACGAGATACCCTGGCTGGTCGAGCTTGGCCGTTAACTTGATATGGTTAGGAGAATAGTCGGTAATGGTCGCCGGCCGAAATTCCGATCGAGGGCCCTGCGGTAATACGTCGTTGTCCAGCAGTACCGCGCGGCGTGGATCGAACGAATCGAGTTGCTGTTTCAGGTCGGCTTGCGATTTCGGTTTTTCCACGTTTCCGACGATAAATGCACGCGGTAATGCGTTGGGATTCTCCCAGCATTCCACCGGAATGCTCTTCTCGGCAATCGAATCTTCGCGACGTAACGCGATCGGCGGAACCCGCCCCGCTCCTCGCACGATCCAGCCCGCCGGTGGGGTTAACGCATATTCCTTTGACCATAACGCGTACTTAACGCCGAACAGATCGATGAGATTTAAGCGTGTCTTCGTCAGGTCGAATTTCCAAAAACCCATTTCTTCAATTGGCGGCGTTTTTTCGAGGGTCAAGTTCTGAATCGCCACGAAATAGTACGTCAACATCAGCGGGTCGTAGCCGCGGAGACGATGAATTCCCATTTCGCTCGATCGCTGATCGTTAAGAATAAAATGCTGAGTTGCCACCCGCGGGTACGAACCGGCGTCACCATTCGCTGCGGCAAGCTGACGCAAATCGAACGCCCTGTTCAGCTCATCATCGGCAGTCTCGGATTTAATTCGTTCGTCATCAATATTATCAGATCGATCGGCAATCGCGATCGGTCTCACAGTCGTAATGGCTTCAGATGAGAATCGTCCCGATTCGATCAACGTGACGATACCCAGCAGAATCGGTATTGCCAGATTCCGCCATCTCGCGTTCGCTGGAGAAACCAGCTTATCGACTGCGAAAAACGTAGTCGCGGGAGCGGCGAGACAGAGCCAGATTATCGGGCTTTGCCATATCTGCCGCAGAATCTCCGTCGACGTTAATTCGAGGCCTTTCGGCATTGTCAGTCCGATCACTACAGAAGCCAAGAGGCCAAAGGCACAAGCGATCAACAGCGGAAACCAGGCAAAGGTGGTTTCCTTTTCAGACGATTTGGCGCTCAGGCGTCTCATACCAAAGTCGACGCCGAATCCGGCGAGCATCGCGATAACGATCTGCGTAAAAAAGAGGGCACGCCCTGGTCCGCGAAACCAGGCAATTCCAGGGACCGTATCGTAGAGCAATGGGAACAATGGACCGTTGCGTCCCATGGCGAAGAGAAACGATCCCGCGAGTACCAGACTCAGTCTTACGACGCCCGGCCGACGATAACAACCGGCGATTCCCATACCCGCAAGTACACAGGGAATCAGCCCGAAGTACAACGCCATTTCACAGTACGGCGTGAATTCAACTTTGTAGACGGTTGGCGTTCCGATAATAAACGGATCGAGCAACTGCGCGAAATTCTGCATCAGAAACTGATCGCCGCTGATCTGCCGGCCCGATTCGCGAAACACGGCCCGCATCGATGAATTGGAGTAAAGCTGAATCGGTATCAGATCGATGCATACCACTCCTATGGTCATGATACCGACGGTGAACCACCGCACCATGAGTTGCAGCGCCGACCGCATATCTTTGCCGGCCATCAGTGCCACCATGTCTGCCACGACGAACAGCGAAAGGATGAGCACCAGGTAATACGTCTCTTGCACATGATTGCAAAAGAAGCTCATCGCCAGCACAAAACCCATCGCGATCACGCCCAGGCGGTCGCCGACACGAACCGATTGATACGCCAGCATTCCCCACGGTATCCAGCTGACGGCACAAATCTGCGCATAATGTCCATCGCCCGTATGCGCCAGCCAATAAGGGGCAGAGAGTGCCACGATACCCGCAAACAGAGCGCTTCCCCAGCGGCAACGCATCGACCGCAACAGAAAATAGACACCGAAACCAGCCCACCAGTGATGCGCGACCAGCAACCAGCTCAACGCGATCGACGCCGGCAGGAAATGGCACAGCCAGTTAGGAGGATAATATAACGCCGACTGAGGATTGCCAACGTACGCCAATCCCAGGCTGATATGCGGATTCCACGCCGGAAATTCGCCATATTTCTGCTGCATCGCGGTCGCATATTCTCGGCTGGGAATATAATACGCGATGAGATCGTTTAACCCCTCTCGTTGCGGTCCCACGAGAACTTCCGTCGGATGAAGCGTTAATGGGTGGAATACGACCAACGCGACAAATGCCAGAACGATCGCCGCCAGCAGATGCCATTGCCACGATCGACCGTCGACGTTCATCTCTTCGTTATCCGCAGCCAACCATTTCATGAACCGATCTCCCCAATCGCCGCCGATACCGGGTCGCGCGAACTCTCTGATTCGTCGGGCCGGACAAAAACAGCCAGGAGCGAACTTCCACACAAAACCGGCAAACCGAACGTGGCAGCGATCCACGACTCGGCTAGTGAGCAGACTCGCATCGCGGCGTTGATCGGCCGTGGCGGAATGCTTACCGCGTACGAATCGGGCTTCTTACGGCTGAGCCATTTTCTCGCGTAAACCATGCCCAGCGACCAACCAAAGAGATAACGCATGTCGCGGCAAGTGAAACCGGCCTCGTGGATGACGTGTCTCAACGACGGTTTTGTATAACGGCGGAAATGCAAATTCACGTCGTCATGGACGCTCCACAACGAAGGGAGTGCGGGAACCGTGAGAATCACTATTCCCCCGGGCTTGAGAGCATCGAAGACTTTACTTAACGCCGCGCGATCGTCTTCGATGTGTTCGAGCACATCGAGCATAAGAACGACGTCATACCGGCGCGAAATCAGATAGTCGCGGTCGAAGGCCGTTTGTTCAATACGATCGATCCAGCGGCTCGCGGGATCGATAAGATGGGCATCCGGTTCGATCCCGTAGACCTCGCCATACCGCGACCAGTCGTCGAACGCCACACCTCCCGCACAACCGATGTCGAGCAGCGCCGGCCTGTCGTTCACCTCTGTCGAATGAGAACGGGGGTTCGGTCCTCTGTCGTCACGCCAACGATCGAGTTCGCGCAGCACGATCTGATGACGCGATTGCCACCACCAGTGGTCGCGCCACAGTTCGACGTACGATCGGCTGTAAGACTCTTTCATCGATTGTTACTTCGGTTATTGTTGCTCTTTCGGAATCGGTGTCACCGCTCCGTTTTCATCGGCATCGATCGCGAGAGAGCGGCGATCTCTCTGTGCCATCGGAGGAATAACAAACCAGCCGACCGGGTGGAGCGGACGCTCGGCAATGTTGTCGTCGAATCCGCGTGCCGCCGCGATGACCCAAGGGGGCCGGCCTTTGACTTCATCGAACACTCGCGCCAGATATTCACCTACAACGCCGATCAGCATCATGTTGAGCCCGGAGACGAACAGAATAAGCGAGACCATGCTCGTCCAGCCTGCCGACTGTCGCGGATGCATTCCCATGACCGTCAGATCGGTCGCCCACCACGCGACGAGAAACGCAATGAGACCGATCGACGTGCCGCAAAAAAGAATTCCCAGCCAGCTCGCCAGCCGCAAAGGTGCCCCGCTGAACGACAGAATGCCGTTGATAGCCAGCTGCATTAATTTCGAGAATGTGTATTTTACATCTCCGGCATGGCGGGCGTGACGTTCGTAAGCGACACCCGTTTGCCGAAAGCCGGCCCAGCTCCGCAGACCCCGTACAAATCGAGTCCGCTCGGGCATCTGCGCCAGCACCTTCACGACCGAACGGTCCATCACACAGAAATCGCCGGCATCAAGAGGTACGTCGATTTCGGCCAACCGTTTTAGCAGTCGATAAAACAACGCGTACGCCGACCGCTTGAAGATGTTTTCTTTGCGGCGCGTTCGAATCGCATACACCACCTGAAAGCCTTCTCTCCATTTTTCGAGAAAGCGGCCGAGTTCTTCGGGAGGATCCTGAAGATCGGCATCCATCACAACAACGGCATCGCCTCGACTGTAATGGATACCTGCGGAGACCGCCGGCTGATGGCCGAAGTTTCGCGATAAATGCAGCACCTTCCAGCGTGGATCTTCCGTATGAATCGCGTTCAGTATCTCAACAGAAGCATCGGTCGAACCGTCGTCCACGACAATGACTTCATAATCGCAGTTCCACTGAGGCGCGGCGTTCGTCAGCCGATCGTACAACGCCGGCAGCGTCTCTTCTTCATTCATCACCGGGATGACAATTGAGATCAATGGTCTCATACGAGCTGATTTCCGTAGAACTGGTTTCATAACCCGGTTGGCGACCGAAAAGGCGTTCAAATGGTCCTGAAATACTTGAAGTCCAGAGGGTTATGAAACTACCTGTAGTCTAAAAAATACGCCACACCTCGTTGCCTTGAAGCAACGCGAACTTCACTTCCGCTCCATCGCATCGATTGTTGTATTCCGTCGTTTATCGCTGCGAATTCATTCTGTTCGTCATATCTGATACGCTGTAATCGGCACCACATACACCACACTTACTCCCCATCGAGGCGTTGCAATGTGTGAGAACGATTTGGCACTTTCTGTTCCATTCGAGGGCATCCCGTGTCGGTGATTGCCTGGAAAATCGCTCAGAGCCGGGTCACTTCCTGAATGGGGATTGTTCATCTTTATTTGCGCTGTGTTCATTTCGCGAAACAATCAACCAGATCAAGAAGACGATCATCGTCGCCGAGGTCACGGCGACTACGATCTTCGACAATGGCGGACGGTAACGAAAAACGATCGTTCGGTATCCGGGAGAAACCGGCACGGCGCGAAAGGCATAATTCGCAGGAAGAACCGGCAATGACTTCCCGTTGGCTTCAGCAGTCCATCCGGGATACCACATATCTGTCAGCACGAGATATCCCGGCTCGGCAATCTCGATGTCGACTTCGATACGGTCGAGCGAATAATGCCGAATCCTCACCGGACCGAATTGGCATCGCGGTCCACGATCGAGCACATCCTGCGGTAGAAGCACACGTTCGCGCGGAGCAAGAGAATTCAATTTTTGAATGACATCTTCAATGTCGTTTGAGTCTTCGAGAATTTCGACGTCACCCACGACAAATGCCCGCGGCATGACGGTCTGGTTTTCGAGAACGGTATAAGCGATAGAGGAATTCGATCTCCCCGCGAGCACAAATTCTCGCGGCATCTCCCCCTTTGTGGCGACCTTCCATCCCTCGGGTGCCGAATCGATGGCTCCCCTTTGAATCGCATACCGGGTGCCCAAAAGGTCGAGCAACGGCTTGTGATAACGAGACAGATCGATCGGTTCGATGCCGGTCAATTCGGTCGAGGGATCTCGCGGCGAGACCAGCGCCGCCATATACAAGGCCCACCGCGCCAATGGAACAGGGTCATAAGCCTGGACTTTTTGAATTCCCGCCTGCCAGGCTTCGCGATCACTGAGCAAATCCTGCTCGACGAGCACCCGTTCGGTCGGCGTGGAAAAGCTAAGTTGATCGATTAAAGGATTGTCGTGACGAATGTTGTCTCTCGGTATGACGCGCAGGACGGCTTGAGCATGGCGTTGTAAATCGGCGAGCGAAAGCAGACACAGCGACAGCCCTAACGCCGTCACGAGCCCATTCGACCGGCCCCACTTTTGCGGTGTCAATCGGTCCAATCCCGCCCCGGCAAACAATGCCACGATCAACGAAACAAAGAAGAGAATTCGCGATGGGGCCCGAAACCAGCTCACCCCCGGAACGTAGTGATGCATCAGCGTGTACAGCGGAGTCTCATCGCCAAAGGCAAAGATCGCGGCGAGAACTCCAATGCATAACCAGCGTCCCCATAAATAGTTAAAACCGTTACGCCAGGCTCCCCATAAGGCCAGCGGCGTCACGAGAAGTCCAAAATGGCACAGCGTTTCCCAATAGTACATTCCCGGACCGCGATAATCTGACGGCCCCCCCAGAACGAGGGGATTCAACACCTGTTTCAGATGTTCAAAGCTCAGACTGATCTGGCTCGATTGTGACGCTGTCAAACCCGCCGCGCGAACCGCTTGCTGGGTATAGATCCAGGTCGGGACTAGATCGACGGCGATAAGGCCTGCCGTCATTAAGGCGACGCCGAACAGACGGGCAAGAAACGTCTTGCGGGAGATCGCCATTCCGCCGCGGGAACCAACGAAGACATCGACCATCGTCAACGCCCCGATGATCAACGACAGATAATAGAGTTCCTGCACGTGTCCACAAAAATAACAGAGCGACAACACACCAGCCAACAAGGCGACCGAACGTTGAGAACCGCGCCGAATGCGTTCGAAACAGACGAACGACCACGGTCCCCACGCCACAAGACAGATCTGGTTGTAATGCCCTTCCCCCGTGTTGGCGATGAGATAGGGAGCGGCGAGAAATGCCGAACCGGTCATCACGCCGGCCCAAAGACTCAACCCCTGTTGCCTCCCCCAGAAATAGGCTCCCCATCCACCCCAGAGATGATGGCCGACGAGTAACCAGCTCATCAAGACAATCGGATCGCCCCAGCGAAACAAGAGATGGAGCGGATAGAACAGCGACGACTGCGGATTTCCCCACCAGGGGATGCCGGCGAGTCCCCCCGGATTCCAGACCGGGATTGCCCCATACTGCTGGTGAGCCTCTCGCGGATATGAACGGAACGCAAGATACGGATGAGTGACGTCGTTAAAGCCGGAATTCTGAGGACCGACGAGCAATCCCTCGGGATGCCGTACGAGACCCTGAAAGCAGACCCCCGCCGTCAGCATCAGACAGGCGAGCGCCGTCAGATGTTCTTTCCATGTCGGCTTAGGAAGCGATAGAGGTGAAAGAGACATCGAGCTGGTTTTCATAGAACTGAAATGCGGTTTATCGACGCGAAGGGGAAGAGACGTGGACGAATTCTCCGTGCATTCCTCCGTACGACTTCAGGGCAGTTCGCGTGCCGCGATGTCGCTGTTCCTGTCGGCGCGGGAATTGCTAATTCAGAATGCAGCAAATGGCGTGCGGTGCTGTCCTCATTCGGTTCGTCATCACATCGCTACTCGACCCCAAGACTTGCAGAATCGATACAAACGCTACCGACGGCCTGCATCGGTTCATCGACGAACTGCTTCGCTAACCAATGACATAGCAGAGACTTCAAACCGAGTTCGGTGTGTCCATTCGTCGAACGCCGAAGCGATGCACAACACATTTGATCTCCTGGATGGCGTGAGAATCTATGCCGATTTCAATCCCGTTCAATAAGCCGTTTATCGCCGGTAAAGAGCTCTATTACATTGCTCAGGCGGTGACTTTCGGCAACCTGGCAGGGGACGGACCGTTTACAAAACGCTGCGCCGAAACGCTCGAAGAACGCTTCGGCATCGGAAAAGTTCTGATGACGCCGTCGTGCACGGCGTCGCTCGAAATGGCGGCGATGCTCTGCGGCCTTGGTCCCGGTGATGAAGTCATTCTTCCCTCGTACACTTTTGTCTCAACAGCCAACGCGATTGTGAGAACAGGGGCCAGGCCGGTCTTCGTCGATGTCCGTCCCGACACGTTGAATATCGATGAGACCTTGATCGAAGAAGCGATTACCGAAAAAACCAAGGCGATTTTTGTCGTGCACTACGCCGGCGTCGGATGCGAAATGGATCGTATCATGGCGATCGCCGAAGGAAATCGACTGAAAGTCGTCGAAGACGCCGCTCAGGGGGTCAACGCCTATTATCAAAAACGGGCACTCGGTTCGATCGGTCACATCGGCACATACAGTTTTCACGAGACGAAGAACGTGATCTGCGGTGAAGGAGGGGCGATTTGCCTCAACGACCCCGACACGATCGAACAGGCAGAAATCATTCGCGACAAGGGAACCAACCGTCAACGTTTCTTTCGGGGCGAAGTCGACAAGTACACCTGGGTTTCACAGGGATCGAGTCATGTCCCCAGTGAAATCTGTTCGGCGTTTCTGTATGGACAACTCGAACTGATCGACGAGATCAGCCAACGACGCAACGATCTGTTTCAGAATTACTGGCGTCATCTGCAACCGTGCGAAGCGAAATATGGCGTTCGCCTCCCGCGCATCCCCCCGGAATGCGAAAGTAACTTCCACATTTTTTACCTGATCATGCCGACGCCCGAACTCCGCAGCGAGTTGATCGAATGGCTCAAATCGCGAGGGGTACATGCTGTATTTCACTATGTTCCATTACATACCTCACCGATGGGAATGTCTTACGGCTATCGACAGGGGGATCTGCCGGTCACCGAAAACCTGAGCGAACGACTGGTTCGATTGCCGATGTACTTCGAATTGTCGTCGGCACAGCAGATGACGGTGATCGAAGCCATTCTCGAATTTCTGCAGGAACGTGTTCCGGTAACAACGTCGGCACCGTCCGTTGAAATCCAAACCAATGAAACGAAATCCTGATCGATGATGTCCCAGCCGAAATTTTCGCCCCCCGAAAATTCGCCGACGGTACCTTCCGTTGGAGCGATCGCCGTCGATATTTCGATCGTCGTTCCGGTGTATCGTTCGGAGAAGTCGCTGCCGACATTGATCGAACGGCTCAACTCGGTCTTGCAGACATTGGGGCGAACGTACGAAATCATTCTCGTCGACGATGGGAGTCCTGACGATTCTTTTCGCGTCATGCAGGATCTGCAAGCGCGACAGCCGGACGTCATTACCATCGTTCAGCTCATGAGAAACTACGGCCAACACAACACATTGATGTGCGGTTTCAGGCACGTTCGCGGCCGGTATGTCGTCACTCTCGATGACGATCTGCAGAATCCTCCTGAAGAAATTCCCCGACTGCTCGACGCCATCGAAACTCAGGAACTCGATCTCGTTTACGGTTGTCCCGAGACTAAAAGACACGAATCGTGGCGCAACGCCGGGTCGGCACTGATCAACGTTTTCTTTCGAACCGTCTACAAGCTTCCGGTACGGGTCACGCCGTTTCGCATCATGCGGAGACAGTTGGTCGACAGCATTCTGCCGTATGCTCTCAATTTCACTTACGTCGACGGATTGTTGTGCTGGAATACACAACGCGTCGGCCAGGTGGTCGTCGATCATCATGCCCGTTCGCAAGGCCGGTCGGGATATTCGTTCGGCAAGCTGATGGTGCTGGCCCTTAACCTGTTCACCAATTTTTCGCTGCTTCCGCTGCAGCTGGTCTCCGCCATCGGACTTGTGGCCAGTCTGTTCGGTCTGATGACGGCGGTCTTTTATTTATACCTCTACCTGTTTGGTCAGATCACCGTCCCCGGCTACGCATCGACGATTGTCGCCATTCTCGTTCTGGGGGGATTGCAACTCCTCTCGCTGGGACTGATCGGTGAATATCTCGGTCGGTTGCATCTCAACGTCAACAAAAAACCGCAATATACCGAACGGCAGGTCACGTCTGCCGTTCGATCGACTCAGGAGATTCAATCCGATACAGGTCACGCCGAGTCGTCGTCCCTTGAAATCACACGAGTTTCACGATCGGTTTCAGAGTCCACGAAATGAGCATTCTACCTTCATGCTGATGCCAAACGTTCCATCACCCGATCTCTCGACAGAATCGACACCGGCGATACCCGTCATCGCGCGCGGGTGGACGGTCCCGGTGACGTTGTTTCTGTTCAGCCGAATCTGGTGCATTAGCGCGCTGTATCTCGGGGCATGGTACTTTCCGGTGCAGTCTGACTTCAAACATCTGAATCCGCGAGCGGGAACGTATGATGACCTGCCCGAGTATTATCGCGACTACGCCGCTCATTTGCCCGAATTCGGTCGGTATCCATTGCTGGGGGTCAATGTCGGCGGTCGCTGGAGTGCTTTCTCCCCCTTCGTGCGCTGGGATGCTCTCTGGTATCTGAGTGTCGTCGAAGTCGGTTATCAGGCCGACCTGTCGGCGCCAACACAGCAAAATCCCGCTTTTTTTCCGGTCTTTCCTCTCGCCGTTCGTGCTGCGACGTTTTTGGGCGTGCCGACGATTCCGGCGGCGATACTGCTCGCCAATCTGGGAACTCTCGTCGCCAGTTGCATGCTGTACACGTTCGCGCGGCGGAATTACGGTGAACCCGCCGCGAGATGGTCGTTGTTGCTCTGGCTGTTTCACCCGATGGGATTCTTCGGCAGCGTTCCCTACGCCGATGCATTTCTGGCCATCTGCACGATTGCGGCGATGCAGGCCGTCACACAACAACGTCACGTTCTGGCGGGACTCTGGTGCGGCATCGCCACGGCGGTCCGTCCCCCGGCTTTGGCCCTCGCCGGGCTGTTCATTCCCACGATTCTCGGAAGACACCAATCGACGAGGTCTCGGCTGAACGCCTTCATCGGTTTATGCCTCTCCGGAGTTGGCATCGCGTTGTTCTTTGCCTACCTCGGGTATGCATTCGGCGATCCCCTTCTCTATCTGCACACCAAATGGTACGACCCCCCTTCGATGTCGGGGCTGAACCCACTGCGCTGGTTGAGGACGATTGCCGGAGGCATTATCGGCATCTTTCTACTGCTGTTTCGCTCGGATACCCCTTCTCTCGAACTCTACTCGGGACGGGTGGCCGATCCGTTGCTTTTCGTCTGGGCGCTCGCCTGGCTGCCCACCGTACGTCGACTGGGACCGGGCATCTGGATGTTCACCCTGCTGGCATGTCTGATGCCGTTAATGTCGATCGAATCAACGGCATCGTACGGCCGGTATATGTGGGCCGTCATGCCGATTTTTCTCGCGGCGGGAACAAAATTGGCCAACCGACCGATCGGCTGGATCACTTTGACATTGTTCGCCGCGGGACAATTCATTTTGGCCCTCTGGTTTGGCGGCGGATGGGTTGTCATTTGAAACGCAGCGTTCCCTGTGGCGAAACGGCAACACGAACGGAATCGATGATGTCAATTCGCCACAACCGGTTCGCGACAAGACCTTATTGCAATGCCGAACCTTACGGTTTACGCTGAATGTTTAAGCCGTTGCACGACACGGCACCGAATATGCACTTTGTTGAGACGGACAGATTACGACCGCACACCGTGAAGTTCTTATCATGACGTTTATCCCCGGACCACTTCAGAAAATCGCGCCGAGCGTTGTTGTGGGCGAAAACGTCCGCATCTTCGATTTCGTCAACCTGTACGGTTGCACGATCGGCGATGATACGAAGATCGGCACATTCGTCGAGATTCAGAAGAACGCCCACATCGGAGCGCGCTGCAAGATCAGTTCTCACACGTTTATTTGCGAAGGAGTGACAATCGAAGACGAAGTCTTCGTCGGTCACCACGTCTGTTTTACGAACGATTTACATCCCCGCGCAACGAATGCCGGGGGAGAGTTACAAGGTGAAGCCGACTGGTCGGTCGTGCCGACGCTCGTCCGGCGCGGGGCATCCATCGGATCGGGAGCCATCATTCTCGCCGGTGTGACGATTGGCGCAGGAGCGATGATCGGCGCAGGAGCGGTTGTCACCAGAGATGTCCACGCGGGTGAAACGGTTGCGGGAGTACCCGCCAGAGTCATTGCGAAATCCACAAGGGAGCCAACAGCCTCATGAAAGTTCCATTTCTCGATCTGCGTGCCCAAAACCTGTCGTTGGGTGACGAACTCCGCAGTGCCTTTTACCAGGTGATGGACAACTCGCAGTTCATTCTTGGACCCGCCGTCGAACAGTTCGAACGCGACTTCGCCGCGTACGTCGGCACAGCGCATTGCGTCGGACTCAACAACGGCACGTCGGCGTTGCATATGGCGCTGCTGGCTTACGATATCGGACCCGGCGATGAAGTCATCACGACGCCGCATACGTGGATCAGCACCACCTGGGCGATCAGTTATGTCGGTGCGACGCCGGTGTATGTCGATATCGATCCCGTCACATTCAACCTCGACCCGGAAAAAGTCACCGACGCGATCACCCCGAAGACGAAAGCCATCTTGCCGGTGCATCTCTATGGTCAAGCAGCCGACATCGTTCAGTTGCGACGTATCGCCGACGATCACGAACTGATCCTTATTGAAGATACGGCGCAGGCTCACGGAGCAGAGTTTGACGGACAGCGGCTCGGTTCGATCGGCCAAATCGGTTGTTTCAGTTTCTATCCCGGTAAGAATCTCGGTGCGTTCGGCGAAGGAGGCGCGATCGTCACCAGTGACGATCGCATCGCCGATCGCATTCGCCGTTTGAGGGATCATGCCCAGCAGGGACGTCATCATCATGTGGAAATCGGCTATAATACCCGCATGGAAGGGCTGCAAGGTGCCGTTCTTTCGGTGAAACTTCGACAGCTCGATCGATGGAATTCGCTCCGACGGCAACACGCGCAAACGTATTGCGAATTACTTGACAATTGTGGTGAACTCGAACTCCCCGCGTCGCCGACTCCCGAAGCCCATGTCTGGCACTTGTTCGTCGTATTGCTGAAGTCCATGTCGCGCGACGACGTCCAAAAGCAATTGGCCGAACGAGGCATCGCTTCGGCAGTCCATTATCCGACGCCGGTTCCCTATCAACCGGCGTATGCCCACCTCGGTTACAAACGAGGAGACTTCCCCGTCGCCGAGGATGTCACCAGCCGATGTCTGTCGTTGCCGATGTTCCCCGAACTGACCAGCGAACAGATGACATACGTAGCGACGACACTCAAAGATATTCTGGCGAAGTCGACCGTCGACACCGTCGCGAAAAAGTAAATCGATCGTAAGAAAACCATCGTCTCGCGCTAACGACACAACGGGATCCAGAACAGTGAATCTCAACGGTAAAAACATACTTGTCACCGGCGGCTGCGGATTGATCGGTTCGACGATCATCGATCAGCTTCTTAGCGAACACGATCCGCGGCGAATTGTCGTCCTCGATAATCTCGTACGGGGAACGAGAATTAATCTCGAATCGGCACTGGCCAGCGGCCGGGTAGAGCTTGTTCCGGTCGACATACGCGACTTCGCCGCGATTCGACCGCATTTCGATGGAGTCGACGCCGTATTTCATCAGGCGGCGATTCGCATTACACTGTGTGCCGAACAACCGCGAGAATGCCTCGAAGTGCTGGTCGATGGCACCTTCAATGTTTTGACGGCGTGCGTGGAGTCGAACGTGAATAAGCTCATCGCCGCATCGTCGGCGTCGATTTACGGCATGGCCGATCGTTTTCCGACGGCGGAAGACCATCATCCCTACAATAACCGTACGTGGTATGGCGCGGCAAAAGTCGCCAATGAAGGCATGCTCCGCAGCTTTGCCGAGATGCATAACCTCGATTATGTGGTGCTGCGATACTTCAACGTTTATGGCCCCCGTATGGACGTCTTCGGAAAGTACACCGAAGTTCTGATCCGCTGGCTCGATTGTCTCGACCGAAACGAGTCTCCCAAGATCTTCGGCGACGGCAAGCAAACAATGGACTTCGTCTTCAGCGAAGATGTCGCCCGTGCCAACCTCGCGGCCATGACCAGCGAGATAACCGACGAAGTCTTCAATGTCGCCAGCGGCGTCGAAACCAGTTTGTATGAACTGTTACAGGCTCTGCTTAAAGTGGCGGGTCGTGAAGATCTGCAACCGGAATTTCTGCCCGAACGATCCGTTAATCCGGTCCCGCGACGCTGGGCCGATATTACCAAAGCCGAACGAATGCTTGGCTTCCGCACGCAAGTGGGACTTGAAGACGGATTGAAACGACTCATCGACTGGCGTACCGAAGTCCTGGCCCGAGGCGAGGCGGCGGCCTATTTGCAGCCGGCAAAGTAATAACTCGTATTTCATTCGCTGAATTGCGTTTTTTGGCCATAACTATGATCCCCATCACCAAACCCTATATCGGAAGCGAAGAAGCCGACGCCGCGAAGGCCGTTGTCGAGTCGGGCTGGCTGACGCAGGGGCCGCGCGTCGCGGAATTCGAACGATCGGTCGCCGACTTCTGCGGCGTCGAGCACGCTGTCGCCGTATCGAACTGTACGACGGCGTTGCACCTCGCACTGTTGGCGCTCGATGTCGGGCCGGGGGACGAAGTGATCTGTCCGTCGATGAGTTTCATCGCATCGGCCAATGCGATTCGTTACACCGGTGCCCAGGTCGTCTTTGCCGACGTCGACCGGCGTACTTATAATCTCGATCCCGACGCCGTCGCGGCATTGATCACGCCGAAAACGAAAGCGATTCTCGTCGTGCATCAGATCGGGATGCCCGCGGATCTCGATCGATTTCACGACTTGAGCAAATCACACAATATCCCCGTCGTCGAAGATGCCGCATGTGCGATCGGCAGCCGCTACAAGGGGAAACCGATCGGCAGTAACAGCGATCTGGTCTGTTTCAGTTTTCATCCGCGAAAAGTGATCAGCACCGGCGAAGGGGGAATGATCACCACATCTCATGCCGAATATGCAGCAAAAATGAAATTGCTGCGCCAACACGGGATGAGCGTCCCCGACACGGTGAGGCACCGGTCTCAGCAAGTTGTCGTCGAAGCGTACACGCTGCTCGGCTACAACTATCGCATGACCGACATTCAAGCGGCGATCGGCATCGAACAGATGAAAAAACTCGATGCCATCGTCAGTAAGCGGCGAAGGCTGGCCGCCCGATACGACGCGGCACTCGCCGATCATCCGTGGCTGACGCCTCCGTTTGTTCCCGAAGGCTGCGAGACGAATTATCAAAGTTACGCCGTCCAACTGAACGATTCCGCCCCGGTCGATCGTCATGAACTGATGCAGAAACTTCTCGACGCCGGTATTTCCACGCGGCGCGGCATTATGTTGTCGCATCGCGAGGCACCTTATGCCGATCAGCCGTTGCGTCGTCCGCTGATTCATTCCGAGTGGGCCAGCGAACATTCTCTTCTGCTGCCGTTGTATCCCTCGATGAGCGAACAAGAGCAGGATTTCGTCATCGAGCAATTATTTGCGGGTGAAGAGACATGTTCCCCATCAGCAATCAAAGCGGGGGGATCGTTACAATGAATGACTCCTTCGAGCATGGCATTCCGGCGAATCGATATAACCCTCACTGCTGGATCACCGGAGAACCGGAAATCGGCGAGGGAACATGGATCGGAGCGTTCACGCTCATCGACGGACAGGGAGGTTTGAAGATCGGCAAAGGATGCGACATTTCGTCCGGCGCCAAAATTCTTACCCACTCGACGGTCAATCGCTGCATCTCGGAACGCAAGTATGACACGGTGGATCGAATGTCGACGGTGATCGAGGATCATGTCTTCATCGGAACCAACGCCGTCGTACTCATGGGATCGCATATCGGCCATCATAGCGTCATCGCAGCCGGTGCCGTCGTGCTGGAAGAGTCCGTCGTCCCCGCTTACACCTTAATGGCGGGCGTTCCCGCAAGACCGATCGAAGATTTGCGGGTGACCGTTGAACAGTTGATGCAAACGGAGCGTCGTTCCGACACCGGGGAGCAAGGCCGATGCGAATAACGATCATCACCGCTTTTCTCAACGAAGCGTCAAATCTGCCGTTATTTCGCGAACGGTTGATGGCGGTCATACAAGAACTCGATTGCGAGTACGAGATCATTCTTGTTGACGATCACTCCAGCGATAACAGTTCCACGATCGCGAAAGAATGGGTGATCGAAGACGAGTGTGTGCATTACCTCAGGCTTTCGCGCAGCTGCGGTTCGCACGCGGCATTTTCGGCCGGACTGGCACGGGCCACAGGCGATTGCACGATCTTACTTGCCGCCGATTTGCAGGATCCGCCGGAGACAATACCGCGTCTTATCGATCAATGGCAGGCGGGATACGACGTCGTCTGGGCTGCACGCGAAGCCCGCGCCGGTGAGTCGTGGCGAACCCAAGTGACCGCGCGGTTGTACTACCAGATGATGCGTCGATTCGCACTTCCAAACATGCCCCGACAGGGGGCGGATTTTCTTCTGATGGATCGCAAGACCGTCAGTGCCTACAACGCCATTCCTGAAAAAAACACCAGTTTTCTCGCGCTCATCCTGTGGATCGGTTTTCGGCAGACGACAATCGAATACGTCAAACAGGCCCGGCATTCGGGGAAGAGCAAGTGGGATCTTTCCAAGAAGATCAAACTCTTCATCGATTCGATGGTTTCATTCAGCTATGCACCGATCCGGATGATGAGCGTGATCGGATTATTGATCAGTCTGGCCGGTTTCGCGTATGCCGCGTTCATCATCGTCAACGCAATCTTCGGCAGGCCCGCCGAAGGGTGGTCGTCGTTAATCGTCATTGTACTCGTCATCGGTGGATTTCAGCTGTTGATGCTCGGCGTGCTCGGAGAGTACCTCTGGCGAACATACGACGAATCACGAGGACGACCAAGATACATCATCGAAGAAATGACCGGCGTACGCCCCGATGCGCCCCGTTCGTCTCGATCTTTACGGGAAGATTCGCCCCTCGCAACGACCATAGAAAACGACACACCGACAACGCATAAATGATACAACCGGATCGGCGTCGTTCGGTTAGCGACTTTGCCTCCGCATGGCCTCGACAGGTGGAATAGAATTCGCAGCGTTGCAGGTTGGTGCAGCTTAACCCGCTGCATTTGCTTCGACTCGACGGGGAATCCAACAAGAAAGTCTCATTCATGATTCGCATTGCAGTCATCGGTGCCGGATACTGGGGCCCGAACCTGATCCGCAACTTTATGACGTGCCCTGCAACCGAACTGGTAGCGGTCTGCGATCTCGATGCAGCACGTCTCGCTAAGGTACTTTCCCAATATCCTTCGGTAGAAGCGGTTTCTTCTTACGACGACATCCTTAAGCGAACCGATATCGACGCCGTCGCGATTGCTACGCCGGTACGTTTTCACGGCCCAATGGGGATCGCCGCGCTCGAAGCCGGTAAACATGTGCTGCTCGAAAAGCCAATGGCAGGTTCGGTACACGAAGCCGAAGAAATGGTGCGAATTGCCGAGTCGAAGCACCTCACGCTGATGGTCGATCACACGTTCGTTTATAGTTCTCCCGTACGCAAAATCAAAGATCTCATCGATTCCGACGAAATTGGTGAGTTGTATTATATCGACAGCGTCCGCATCAATCTCGGTTTGTTTCAGCACGACGTGAATGTCGTCTGGGATCTCGCACCGCACGATCTGTCGATTCTCGATTATCTCGTCGGTCGGTTGCCGAAAAGCATTTCGGCGTTCGGTTCTTGTCACACCGAAAACAGCCGCGAGATCGAAGACGTCGCTCACCTGAATCTCGATTTCGGAGGGGGATTCATGGCGTCGTTTCACGTCAACTGGCTGAGCCCCGTCAAAATTCGTCAGTTTCTCATCGGCGGCAGCAAAAAAGGAATCGTCTACAACGACCTCGAAGTTGCCGAAAAAGTCAAAGTGTACGATCGAGGTATCACCGTGCAGCCGAGCGACGACTCACGACGCGAGCTGTTGATCGGGTATCGTTCGGGCGACGTCTGGTCCCCTCATATCGAACAGCAGGAACCGCTGCAGAATATGGTGCGGCATTTCGCCGAGTGTATCGAAAGCGGAAAAACGCCGCTGACGGGAGGAGCAGCCGGACTGCGCATCGTGAAGATTCTGGAAGCCGCACAGCGAAGCATTAAAGCCCAGGGTGGAAGAATAACGTTTTGAGAAGCAGCTCCACGACAAACAGTCTTGCGACCGCATCGGCGTCGGCTCCGCCTCGTCACACCTGGCCGTTGCTGCTGTGGATGGCACAAATTGCGATTCCCGTCAAACTGATCGATGACTTTCACGAATCGGTCCCTGCTGTCAGTCATGTCGCGACAGTCGCGATCGTTGTTCTCTCCGTTACGGCACTCTGGCAGGTATCGCGCCGGCTGATCGATCGCTACCGCAAGCAACTCCTGCTCGCCTGGTGCTCTACCCTGCTGACATTCGCTTTGCTGGAAGGTGTTCTCAGTACGTTATATGCCAATGATTTCATCGAATTGTTCACCAGCAAGACGTCGATGATGGTTTACGAACAGTCCGAGAAATCGTTGCTGTTCGATCCGATTCGCGGATATCGCCTCACCGAGACACCGGCACGGTTCATGCGTTTTACCGTGTCGCAACCTGAATACGTCGGCACGCTGCGCGGCAACGCCCAGGGATTTCCCGACCGCGACGACTTCACCACAAAGAAAACCGATCCTCATCGACGACGATTTGCCGTTCTCGGCGATTCGTTCACTGCGGCTCAGTTCATCGAACGTAACTGGCCCGATCGCGTTGAAGAGTTGCTGCAGGGACAGGGTGTCGATGTCGAACTGTTCAATTTCTCCGTCGACGGCGGTGGCCTGATGAACTGGTGGAGCGTAATCACCCGATATCTCGAACTCGAAGACTACGAATTCGACGGCCTGATCTTTGCCGTCTATCCCGGCGATCTGTCGCGGCGTTTTATTGTCGGCGATCACTCGACGGGGCAGCCGCAGATGGGGCGCGTGAAATCGTGGAACTCCGAGAAACTTCCGTCGACTCTGAAAGACGCGAAGCGATACATGGACTCACACGGCGTGATTGTGAATTCGTACCAGTTCGACAGCATTCTCGATGGAACCAGTCAGCAAAGCCGCGTCTGGATTCCGTATCTGACGACCAATTACAACCTGTGGGTCGACGATCTACGGACCGCCCAGCGCGTGCGCGTCGTCGAGCAGCGACTGGAAGATCATCCCGTGCGAAAGGCGTATTATGACGCGATGCGATCGTATGCCGAAGCGCGGCGTCTGCCAGTGATGGTCGTCCACGTTCCGGAAAAAATGACTGCCGCCGAACAGCAGCACCACGACGAACTTCCCCGCGATACCGTTCGGTTTGCCGAAGCGTTGTCGGCGACCGTTGTCGACGGAACGACTCCCTTTCGCGATCTCGACCCGTCCACCCTCGATGCGTGCTGGTTCGGTTTCGATCCTCACTGGACGCAAACCGGTTCGGACACCTTTGCCGAATACATGGTCGAGGTGCTGGCCGACTGGCCCGAACGCAAATAATGATCGCCGTTCGAGATTGTTGAAACGATCGGTTTCATCGGCGTCGTTGGTGTTGGTATGCTATCAGTATGTCGCCGATACCACATCATCGGGAATCCGTTGCATTGGGAGGTCTTACAATGCGCGAACCGTTACCGCTGTTTCCTGCCACCGTCATCGGCAGCATGCCGCGACCGCAGTACATTAAAGATTTATTGAAGACCGGTTCTCGAACCGGAGACCACGACGATCGCTGGCAAACGAAGATGGATAATGCCATCCGTTATGTCATCGATCTGCAGGAACAGGCGGGAATCGATCTCATCTCCGATGGCGAATGGCGTCGAGAAAGCTACGTCGATGTCGTTTCCGAGATCATGTCGGGGTTTCGCTGGATTACGCGAGATCAGTTCGCCTATCACCAGGTGATCGTCGAACCGATGAAACCCCTTCGCCCCGGCGTGGTCGCCGAAGAAGCGAAATTTCTGAAAGAGAACACCGACCGGCATGTCAAAGTCTGTCTCCCTTCTCCTTATCTTTTGGGACAGCGAATGTGGGAGCCCGAGCATTCAAAGAGTGCGTATGCGACGCGCGAACATTTCTGCGAGGCGCTCGTCCCGGTGCTCCGTCAGGAACTGCTCGCGATTCGAGACGTCGGGGTCGACGTGATTCAACTTGACGAACCCCATTTGTGCGTGCTGGTCGATCCGGAAGTCCGCGCGAAATTCGCCGACCCCGAGACCGAGATGCAACGGGCTGTCGACTGGCTCAATCAGATCGTCGAGGGAATCGATGGCGTACAACTCTCGGTCCATCTCTGTCGTCGCAACTGGGGACGACGCGGCTGGGGCGCCGTCGGCGGTTACGAAGCGATCCTCGCACATATCAATCGCCTGAAGGTCAAACAACTGATGCTCGAATTCTCGATCCCCGTGGCGGGAGACATGGCGATTCTCACACAGTTGCAACCCGATATTAAAATCGGTCTCGGCTGCGTTGACGTCCGCTTCCCCGACATCGATACCTCGGAGCAAATCGTCGAACGTGTGCAAACCGCGTTGAAGTACGTCGCCCCCGATCGCATCACACTCAACCCCGACTGCGGCTTTGCTCCGGGAAAAGATCACGAAGTCCCTCTCGAAGAAGCGTATCTGAAGCTCAAAGCCGAGGCCGATGCGGCCAGGAAGTTACGCGAATTGTATTCGTGATCGACCAGCCCGAATTGCAAGCAAAGGTTGTTCTCATTTCTCACGATGGGAGAAGGGGTGCTTCCGTTAAATGGTGGAGGTCACTCGGGTGGCCGGGACAGCTTTGTGTCCCGGTCGCGAAGCGATAAGAGGTCTTCTCAGCCGAGGTCTTCGACCTCGATCCGGCCTCACAGAGGCCAGCTACAGAGGCATAACGGAAGGGACCACCATTTCACGGAGGCACCCTGGGAGAAGGAGAAAAACCGATCACCCTCGACGAATCCCACTCAAGAGTTCACAATACAGATCTCTGACAATACACCGACGAATTCTCTGCATACCGAGAAGGAATATCACATGCGTACGATCATCACATGGTCCGTCATTGCTCTTATCACACCATTCGCATCGGCCGATGAACCAACCGCCGATGAAATCGAGAGCAAGTTTCTCGCCAATATTCGTCAAGTGACGAACTCCGGTCTCCCGCAGGCGGGGGAAGGTTACTTCTCTCCCGATGGGACGCAAATCGTCTTTCAGGCCTACCCGATCGGTTATCCGTTTTATCAAATCTATACGCAGCCGCTCGATGAGGGTGAACCGCGACTCGTCAGCACGGGTCGAGGACGAACCACGTGCAGCTACTTCTCGGTTGATGGCAAACAGATTCTCTTCGCCTCGTCGCACTCCAATCCGCACGTCGATCAGGAAGAATTGAACGCCCGCGAACTCGCCGCGCAGGGAGGCCGCCGGCGCTATCAGTGGGACTTCGACGAATATATGGATATCTACGTCTGCAACTTCGACGGTACAGGAATGACGCAACTCACCGATGCCCCCGGTTACGATGCCGAGGGAAGCTATTCATCCGACGGCAAGCAGATCGTCTTTACCTCAGCCCGTTCGGGCGATCTCGAAATCTGGGTGATGAACGCCGACGGCAGCGAACCGCGGCAACTGACCGACGCCAAAGGTTACGACGGCGGACCGTTCTTCTCGCCCGACAACACGTGGATTATCTTCCGCAGCGACCGCGAGAAAGAACACATGCTGCAATTATACGCGATCTCCGCCGACGGCAAGACCGAAGTGCAGCTCACCAACAATCTCGATCAGGTCAACTGGGCGCCGTATTTTCATCCGAGTGGAAAATACATCATCTGGGGAGGGGCCGATTACTCGAAAGGCCCTCGCGACGCGAATTTCGATCTCTTCACGATGGACATCGATTACGACGATTCATCGTTCACCGGAGGAAAGGTCACTCGTATTACCACCGACAAAGGTGCCGACATTCTGCCGGTTTTCAGCCCCGACGGCAAACAGCTGATGTGGACGTCGACTCGCTCCGAGAATGGCAAGAGCCAGCTCTTTCTTGCCGATTGGCTGCGCCACGAATAACCGATATTATCGGTTCGTCGCACTCATGACACGCCAGCGCCCCGTTGTATCGTTCGCTTCGTAGAAGAGACGCGACGAACCGTCGTCGAGTTCGATGACGCACGGCTCTGAGACTTTGACCTCCTGATAGTCGCCACCGTAATCGAGACAGATCCCGGGGTCTTTTTTCCAATCGATTCCATCGAAAGAGGTCGCCGAGAGAATACGGCCGTGGATCGGTTCGGTGCACCAGCCGGCGTAATACATTCGATAATTACCATTCGGCAGACGGATCACCTCCGGTGCGTAAACGGTGAGCGATTCGAGTTCTCCTTCTTGAGCGATACCGGTATGAGATTCGATCGTGAAGTTGACGCCGTCGTTTGAAATCGCACTCACGATTCTCCGCTGGATATCGGCGTGTCGGGCATAGGGAGCGCGGTGAACGTACAATCGAGTTCGCGACTCGTCGTCGTACACGCCGCGCGGCGAACCGTACGCATAAACGTCGTCTCCGATGCGAACCCCAGGTTCGGGGGTCCAATGAAGCCCATCATTAGAACGTGCACTCATTACCCGGCTCGGCTGATCAAGACACGACCCCTCGAAATACATGCGATACCCCCCGTCGGGATGCGGAATCACATCGGGGCAGAGTACCCGCAGCGTGGCATCCGGCGAGAACGGTTCAAGCCGGTTTCCCGGCTCCTTGTCCCAATGCACAGCATCGCTGGATATCGCACTCTTGATCACCGCTGTCGAATCGTCAAACCCCCGATCGCCGTAGATGAGAGCCGAATAATACATCCGGAATCGCCCGTCGCGCAGGCGAGTTACATTCGGAGTAATTGCATGACACACTCCCCGAGGAGATTGTTCCTCGATCGAAATACGAAAATCCTTCACCCAGTTCACACCGGGATCGGTCTTATGAAAATGAACCGATTTCCAAAGTGGAGGCATTCGTTATTCCTTAACCATAAGTGTCGCCGCCGCCATCTTACGATTTCGCATCTCACAAACCAAGAAACAAGGGGGGTGTGAGTACGCTTGCTATCGTCATCAATCTTCAGCTGATTGTCGCTATCGCTTGTCCCGTCGCGTCGAGTGCTGCACAATGCAGGCTCCCCATCAATCGATGTCGCGACGGAGAGACCGCCGATGAATCAACACGATGCAATCGAGACGCCCCCCCCTTCCGTCGAAAAACCGACGAATGTCCGCTGGATCGTCTTCGCACTCGCCTGTGGCACGTCGTGGATGCTGTATTTTCACCGGTATGCGTTTTCCCTGGTCAAGACATTTCTGATTACCGAGTGGGACGTCAGCAAGGAAGAATTGGGCTATGTCGACAGCGTCTTCAGCATTTGCTATGCGATCTTTCAAGTCCCTGCCGGGTTAATCGCCGATTTTCTCGGCACGCGATTATTTCTGGCGGCATGCATCGGCGTCTGGTCGGGAGCGGTCTACGGCCAGACGCTCGCCACCAATACAACGGGTCTGGCGTGGGCCCTCGGTTTTTCGGGAATGGCCCAGGCGGGGACGTATCCCATGCTCAACAAGGTCTCTCGGCTTTGGTTTCCCTCATCGATCCGCACGACGTTGCAAGGCTGGATCGGTGTCTTCTTCGGACGCCTCGGCGGATTCAGTTCGCACCTGATCATCATGGCGCTGGCCATCGGGTTGTTCCACATGCCCTGGCAATCGGCAATTCGATGGGCCGCACTTGCCGGTCTGGTGTTGATGGTGCTGTTTTATCTTTTCTTTCGCGATAAACCGCGAATGAGTTCGCACATCAACGAGGCCGAGATCGCACTCATCGAACATAGCACGCCGTCGCCGGTCTTGACTGACGAGAATCTCCCCGAGGGAGGGGGTGTTTCCGACGCAGTCGTTCCTCCCGAAAAACCGTCGATCTGGAAAGTGCTAGCCAGTCGCAACGGGTTGACGTTCGTCTGGCTGATGGTGCAGACATTCTTGAGTACGCTCGCCGATCAATTCTTCGTCGGTTGGGTCTCGCTCTTCTTCAAAGAGTCGTTCAAAGTCACGCCGATCTGGCTGGGGATACTCGCGGGAATGCCACTGCTGGGTGGAGCCGTCGGCGGTGTGCTCGGGGGGATGCTCAACGACCGCCTGATGGCCCGCGGCGTGTCGCGGCGCTGGGCACGTTCGAGCGTCGGCCTGATGGGCAAAGGAACCGCCGGCATCCTGCTCGCGGTCGGAGTCTTCTTCTTTCTCGACAATATGTATGCGATGTGCGTGTTGCTGGTCGTCGTCAAAATCTTCTGCGATTTCAGTCTCTCGTCAACGTGGGGAACGGTCACCGACATCAGCGGCAAATACTCGGCGACCGTCTTCGCCGTCAACAACGGCATGGCAAGCGGGGCGATGATTCTGATGTCCCCCATCATCGGCAAGATCGCCGACGCGTATCAAGGCTGGACCGAAGTGCTGCTGCTGGTCGCGGGGATCTTCGTCGCGTGTGCGCTGACCTGGCTGATGATCAACGCCGAGCGGGAACTCTTTCCCGATGAAAACATTGCATGAGTTTAATTGGCCTGTACGATCCCTCATACCATCCACAACAAGTTAGTTATCCGAACAATCCAGCTCAGATAAAGGAGGCGTTTTTCTGATGAGACGATGGGATTACACCTTGATGGACCTGAAGTCCATTTATCGAACTGTCTTTGTTGTCACGCTCTTTGGACAAGTGGTACATGCTCAAGACACCGGGACTTTTGACAATCCTAGGGTTATCTGGGACGTTTCGCGCATTGAAGACCGCGACGAATGCCGAATTGAGTTTCCCGATCTCATTTGGTTCCGTGGGGACTGGTACTGCATCTTCCGTGAAGGCTTTGTACATGGGAACGACGATTCCGGAAGAGCTCGATTAATCCGTAGTACCGATAGAACAGCGTGGGAATCGGTAAAGTTGTTTGAGTGGGATGGTGGTGATATTCGGGATCCGCGGTTGTCGATCACACCCGAAGGCGCGCTGATGATCAATGCCTCGATCTATTATGTATCTCACAGCGGAACGCCGAATTCAGAACAGGAACACGAGGTCTCACGTCAGTCGACTACATGGCTGTCGCGTGATGGTCATACGTGGAGCACCGCACATGCCTGTCCGACAGGTGTCAATACCTGGCGCTGGGATGTCACGTGGCACAGGGGTATGGGTTACAGCGTGGCCTATACCGGTAAGGATGGATATGGCGCACTTTACCGGACACGCGACGGACGCAACTGGCGGCTCCTCGTCGATGACTTTTTTCCCGAATCTGGCGGCACCGAAGCGGCTCTCGCATTTCCCTCAGAAAATTTGGCGGTCTGCCTGCTGAGACAACCTTCAACCAAGGAAGGCAAACTCGTGCACGCAAAGCTTGGCATTGGACATGGACCATCATGACAGAATTGGAATTGGATGGAGATTAGCGCGGCATGGGAAAATGGAAACACCAGCACTCCGACTGAAGGAGCACCCGCTCCGTTCGCCGGCCCCAAGCTGGTAAGTTTGAGCGACGGACGTGTGGTGGCTTCTGGTCGCAATCTTGGCTTATGGTTGCTCGACGTGGAAACCGGACTGCTCACCCAGTTCGCACAGCCGATCGGGAATTCGTATCCCGGCGTGGTTGAGTACGAGGAAAAACTGTGGGTCACATCCGGTACCGCCAATGTGGACGCCGTCGTATTTTCGGCATTCGACATCCCTGCGAAGTAATGAAATCGAATTGAGGAGGGTGTTCGGGTCACTGGATGATCACGTCGGTCCCTATGGTAGTATCGTCGGGCTGGTCGTTGGTGCGATCGTCATACTACTCCCTTGAGGAAAAATTTTTCGTTATTCACTGGATACAACTCACATGAATTCACATATTTTGCACTTTGTTATCGTCTTGCTCCTCTTGATCGCCCCGCTTCCCGCCAATGAACTACCATCCCCCCCTAACATCCTCATTCTCTATGTCGACAACCTCGGCTACGGCGATCTTGGGTGCTATGGCAACGACAAAATCCTCTCACCACGCATCGATACGCTCGCGGCAGAAGGTGTTCGCTGCACCGATTTTTACACAGCAGCGCCAAGTTGCTCGCCGTCGCGCGGGGCGTTGCTTACCGGACGTCATCCGTTGCGAAACGGGTTGAATCATCAGCTCAGTCCTGACGAAAACCTGCGCGGTGAAGGACTGCCGCAATCAGAGACGTTGATTCCGCAATATCTGCACGAAGCCGGTTATGTCTGCGGAGCCTTCGGAAAATGGAACATCGGATTCGCCCCCGGTTCGAGGCCGACTGAGCGCGGGTTCGACGAGTTTTTCGGGCACGCCTCGGGGAACATTCATTACTTCAAACATCTGTATCACAACCAGAATGACCTGCGACAGGGAACCATAACTGTGGACCGTCGCGGCGAGTATGCGACCGACCTGTTCGCCGACGCGGCGATCGATTTCATGAAAAGACACCATGACCGGCCGTGGCTGGTTTACCTCCCCTTTAACGCCGTTCATTTCGTCAGCAGTGTGAATGTTGAAGAGGGAGAAGAACCGTCGTGGCAAGTCCCCGGTGAATATCTCGAACGTTACGGTTACGACGCCGACGAGACCGACGAGCAGAAACGGTTCCATGCCGTTGTTACATCTCTCGATGACGCTGTGGGACGTGTTATCGACCGCGTCGACGAGCTGGGACTGAAGGAAAAGACATTCGTGCTGTTTATCTCCGACAACGGGGCCTTTATGCTCAAAGATCGCGGGCTGGAAGTTCAATCGAACAAACCGCTGCGCGACGGCGGCGTAACGACCTATGAAGGGGGCATCCGCGTCCCGGCAATTCTGTGTTGGCCGGGGACGATCCCCCCGGGAACGGTTTGCGACAATATGCTGTCGACGCTCGACGTGTTGCCGACTTTACTGACGCTCAGCGGAATAGAAACTGACGATGAGATCGTATTCGACGGTATCGACATGCTTCCCCTGCTGAAAAGGGAAGCAACCGACAACGCCGAGCGGACGATGCACTGGGTGTGGAATCAAGGCCGACGTCAAAATTGGGAAGCGATGCGTCGCGGGGAATGGAAGATCGTACGCCAATCGCCAGAGCAGCCCTGGGAGCTTTATGATCTCACCCATGATATCGGCGAGACAAAAAACCTCTCTGCAGAACATCCGGAACACGTGAAGGAGTTGGCAATGTCATTCACGATATGGCAGACCGGAATAACACGCGATGACAACAATTGAAACACCCTGTCACAAGTGTGAGAGCACGGTTACGGTTATCGTTCTACCCGGTACCAAATCGAACTCTAACCCGCGAGTGACGTCTCCGGCCAGTGAAGCAGCTCCAACCGGATGAGCTCCTGCACCACCTGGTCGATATCTGCCGGGCGGCGCAGGGGGTGCTTGGCGAGCAGGCGGTTGACGAACGCGACCACCTCGTCCGATGCCTCGGGACACCACGTCAACAACAGTGGTGGGCGTTGTTCGCGGTGTTGCCGCATCACCTCGGCGGTGGTTTTCCCTTGAAACGGTAAATGGCCGGTGAGCAGGCGATAAAGCAGAATGCCTAAACTGTAGAGGTCGCGGCTGATGACCGACGAACATTCGCTTGTAAACGCTTCGGGTGCCGTGTATGTGATCGTGCCGGTGAAAATGTCGGATCGAGGGATTTCGGAGTTCCGCGCGACGGGTTGGGCGAATCCGAGATCGATCAATTTGATGGCTCCACCAGGAAGCAATGCGATGTTTTCGGGTTTGATGTCGCCGTGCACAAAACCGGCATCGATCAGATGCTTCAAACCGAGTGCACATTGCCGGGCGATCCACAGACTTTCGCGAACCGGCATCTGAAAAACCACATCGAGATGTCGCGCGAGTGTATTTTCCCCGAGCCATTCCATGAGAACAGCAGGACGTTCGAAACTGACCGGCGTTTCCCAGACCCTGACCACATACGGACTCTGCACGGCAGCGGCGACTTCGAGTTCGTTTTTGAGAATCTGGCAGGCTGTCGGATCTTCAGCCCATTCTTCACGGAGTTGCTTCAGCGCGAAAGCTTCACCGCTTGCGGAATCGCGGACCTGCCAGACGTCGGCAATCGCGCCGCGCGACACCAGCTGCAACATCTCGTAGTCGGAGAGCCCCCAGGTCGGAGTCGATTCGATTTCGGTGTCGAAGCTCCATTCGCCAGCATCGAATTCGATGGTCATGTCGCCGTTTTCCCTCGCAAATTATTACGATTCGTCATTCTGATATATCGGTTGAACCGCTGCGGACGATCCAATTCGAGCCGGAAACGTCGGGTTGTTCCGGGATTGCAATGTATCGGCATCTTCGTGAACCACGAAACAGGAAGCGGGAATTCGGGTACGAAAAAAGAAAGAGCCCCCGGTCATCGACCGAGGGCTCTTTTGTTTGAAACATGGCACAACAGCGATTTTATTCGACCACGATCGTCAACCAGCCGTTGAGGGGCTTGATCTTGCGAACATGGGCAACAAAGTCGGGTCGATTGTTCTTTCGCTTCACGCGGACGGCGCTGTCGACCGTACGATCGGGCAACTGCGAATCGAACTTCTTGCGAATGACCCCCGCTTGAGCAATCTGCTGGGCGACGCTTTCGGGCTGTTCGACGGGAGCAACAGCCACGATACCGCGCGTTACCAGAATGCTTTCGTCATTGACTTCGAAATTGAGCGGAATCGTGATTTCCTGAGTTGGGATATCGTCTTTTCCTTCCTGCTTGAAACCGCTACGCAGCACAAGCACCAGCGATCCTGCCGAGACTTTCATGCGAATCGGGTCGGTCGCCGCGAATACGAATGTGTTCGGTCCGGCTTCTTCCCCTTCCACGATTTCCGGTTTGGGTAACGAGACTTCTCGGCCGAGCAGTTCGCGAAACTGGGTTTCGAGTTCGGTACGAACTTCATCATCGGTCATGGTCTTACCGGCAAAGTCGAGACGATCGAGAGCATTATTCATGTTCGATTCATGAACCTGCACGACCAGACCGCTTTCGGTGTCGAAGTGACGGGGTGCAATACCGCCGCCGAGTTCGCCATGCGACATCAATCGTTGATTCGCCCAGAGATGGCTTTCGGTCGAAACATATCGGGCAGCCGATGCCTCCAGATTATTATCTCGCAGTTTCTGAAATACGTCGCGCTGCATATCGTCGGTCGCCTTGGCGAACTGGCCGTCGACTTCTTCGTCGAACTGCGGAAGCACGCGGTCTTCGACGCGGCTGGCAGCAATGGCCTCGGCTTGGGGACGGAGGCGATTGGCCTCGGACAACGCGATCGTTCGTCCGATTCCCCGTAGAATCGGAAGCCCGCTGAGCATCGTGTCGGCATCGAAATTATAGTTGTTGGCATCGACGCCGATTCGCGCCGGCGTGGAATAAAACTCTTCGTCTCTGAAGAGAATTTCTTTTCGGGCCTCGAAGTAGTGCGTCCCTTCGGTGTAAATCGTGGCCTGTTTTTTGTCTCCCGAGGTATTGCTGTTGACGGTTCCGTTGACGGTGATATCAAATCGAATGCCGTTCGATTCAGGAAGCAGATCGATGCCGACGTCGCTGACCGTCGTTTGTTCTCCGGTCACGTAGGCACCGAGAATGCAGTCGATCACGTCGCCATGTTCTTCACGTTCTTCGGCGATGACATGCTGCAGAAATTTTTCGGACGCGACAATTTTGAGATTGTAGTTGAAGTACGTTTCGCGAAGTGCTGCCGTCAGCTCTGCCCCGCCGTCGGGACTCGACGCTTTGATCTGGTCAAAGACATTTCGTACGGTTTCGGCACTTTGCCGGGATCCCGATGCTTCATAGGCTTCGAGTGCCGCCATCAGTTCTGCCAGTTGAGCACGAAGTTGTTCGTTCGAGTCGGAAGATGGGGCCGACTGTGCGACCGCAAGATAGTACGACAGAGAGTTACCGAGATCGGCGAAAATCGGCTGGGACAGGAATTCCTGTTGCGTCGGTTCCGGAAGTTGGTCGCTGGAACCGAGCCGTTGTACGACAAAGGTCAATCGTTCTAAACCGGCAGGGTTTTGGACTGGTTGTTGTCGCAATTCATTGAGGTTTTCAGCATGGACGTAGGTCAGCCATCCCTCCCCGTTTTGTCGCGTACCCAGGTATTGATGCAGCGCATCGAGGTTGGACAACACCGTTTGACGGGCAGAATCGATCATCACATCGCGTGAGGCTGTGGGGTTCGTTTCCAATGTATTGAGGATCGCAGTGGCGATAATCAGCCTTCGATTCAACTTACCGTGCAAGTCGATCAGCTTGTCGTGGATCGATCGATACCGAGGATCGGCGATCGACTTGGCCATGACGGCCAGACGATTTTCCAGTTGATGAATCAGTGCGTGCTGACCCGCGAGATCGGGAGTTTCTTCGTACAACCTGGTGACGAGTTCCGAGGTTTCCTCACTCCAGGTCGTCCAGTTGCCGTCGAGAACGGCGAACGCTTCGAAAGAAAGATCTCCAGGGGTTTCCGATGGGAGAATTCCACTGAGGCCGGGAGCAGACGACGAAGCCGTTTCTGTGGTCGCCGCCGCGTCATCTTCGAGTGCGTGTGTCACCTGGACCATTCCGGAGGCGATAAACGCCACCGGAACTAGCAGCAGAAAGCTGGCACCGCAATACCATGCCAGGCGCTGTGATTTCAATCGACCAAAGATGGCCGATCGGTTCTTGCTGGCCAATCTTGAAAAACGGTACATGGCTTCAACCTCTCTGAACGAAAAATACTCGCAGAACCATAATGTCTATCGTCACGACGACGAGACAAAGGGACTACACTTGATGTTGCCGCAAAATCGCTAACTCTCGGCGCAGTCTAACGAGCCCGAATAGACTTCGCAATCTTCCCAATTGAACAGATACACCAAACAAACCAACCCAGACCACCTATTGCCTCTATTATTACAGCGTGGGGAGAAACCGAACGTTCACGTCGTATCGGCAAGTGTTCGCCGTTCACGGTCGCCTATGAAAACTCGTTCGAATTTGACTTGCCGGAGTCGGTTCCCGCTGCATTTAATGTTCACATACACTTCCCACTCGATCGAATTTCCAGATTTCCCATTGTTCGAGCCATCAATTCGGCAGGGAATTGCAATGAAACGATCGACGGAATTTCGTTTCGCGCAAAGTGGTGAAGATTTTCGGAGAGTTCACGCAGAAGCGTGGTTGCGTTAACATGAGCATAGCTTTCACGTGAATGAGATGGATCAGGTGTATTTGATCTCGGGTCTGTTGAGACATGCCCGAGGTGTCGGATCTGGACAGGGAGGAAAAAGATGACGGAGTTTCGGTCGGAATCCACTTGGGACGATGACACGGAACGACGAGTCATTTCCACGGTCACAGGCCGACCGCACGATCTGACGGCGAATCAATGGCAGGCGGTGAATCATCGCGAGGGACCATTACTGGTTCTGGCCGGTCCCGGTTCCGGGAAGACACGGGTGATCACCCGTCGCATTGCCAGGATGGTCGAAACCGGCATCGCGCCCCGACAAATTTTAGCGATGACCTTCACGAACAAGGCTGCGGGAGAAATGTCGGCGCGCGTCGCGAAACTTGTCAGCGGTGCGTTCGTCGAAGTGACCACCTTTCACCGTTTCTGCGCGAAACTTCTACGGCGTTTCGGCACAGCGATCGGTTTGCAATCGAATTTTTCGATCTACGACACGTCCGATCAAATGGGAATCTTGCGCGAAGTTCTCCACCGGCTCGATATCGACAGCGTGCATTATCCTCCCGGAAAAATCCTCTCTCGCATAAGCAAAATCAAAAACGATCTGATCTCGCCCGAACAGTTTGCACAAAACTATGCCGAATCGATCGGAAACCATTGGCAGGCCGTCGTCTCGCGAGTTTACCCGGCGTATCAGCGAGAGCTACTCGCCGCCAACGCCGTCGATTTTGACGATCTGTTGCTGCATGTGGTTACGATGTTGCAAGAGAACCCTGAAATTCGCGGTGAGCTGGATGAACGGTATCGCTATGTGCTTGTCGATGAATATCAGGATACGAATCTTCCGCAATACCATATCGTGCATGCGCTGTCGTTCGATTATCCCAACCTGTGCGTGACCGGCGATCCCGATCAGTCGATCTACGGCTGGCGTGGTGCACAGATCGAAAATATTCTGAGGTTCGAGCGCGACTTTCGCGATGTGACCGTCGTCAAGCTCGAACAGAATTATCGCAGCACGAAGGCGATCCTGCGTCAGGCCGATGGACTGATAACGAAGAACGTACACCGCAAACACAAGGATCTGTTTACCGATAATCCAGAGGGGAACCCGGTCGAGTTGTGGAACTTTATCGATGCCGCGCAGGAAGCCGACGAAATTGCCCGGAAGATTCGTGCCGGCGGCGACGAGGGAGACAGGAACTGGAGCGACTACGCGATCTGCTATCGCGTCAACGCCCTGTCGCGACAGATGGAAGTGGCGCTCACCCGGCATCGCATTCCGTATCAGGTCGCCGGCGGTGTGACGTTTTACGAGCGGGCCGAGATTAAAGACCTGCTTGCGTATTTACGGCTCGTACACAACCCTGCCGATCAGGTCGCGTTTCTCCGGGCGGTTAACAAACCGCTGCGCGGCATCGGCAAAACGACGCAGCAAAAGCTGGTGCGCTGGGCCGGGGAACAGGGAATTCCTCTCCTCGAAGCCGCCGCCGTCGCCGGCAGGAATACTGCGCTCAACAAGCGGGCTGCGAAACAACTCGAACAGTTTTCCGGGCTGATGGAATCGATCGCCCACGCACAAGCCGATGGCGTATTCATGTTACTTCAGGCGATTCTTTTGCAGACGCATTTTACGAAGGAATGGATCGGCGATTCGTCGGAAGAAAGCCGGCAACGTCTGGCAAACGTCGAAGAACTTCTCTCCGCCGCCCGGCAATACGACGAGGCACAGGGTGAAGAAGGCGATCTCGAAGGATTTCTCGAAACGACCGCGCTGGCCAGCGATCTCGACGATGTCGATCTCGAAGCGGGGGCGGTAACCCTGATGACGCTGCATTCGGCCAAAGGGCTCGAATTTCCAGTTGTCTTCATACTCGGCGTCGAACAAAATCTGATTCCCCACGAACGATCGATTCGCGAAGGAAATCTTCGCGAACTCGAAGAAGAACGCCGTTTGCTGTTCGTCGGGATGACCCGTGCCGAACAGCAACTGGTGCTGACGCAAACATACCGCCGCGAGATGCACGGCCGCCCGATGATGACGATCCCGAGTGAGTTTTTGAGCGAGATGGATTTGACGTCCATCGATTTTATGAGCGGGTCAAACACCGATGCCGTCTGGGGGGGACAAGAGACCCGCTGGACGTATGCGGGGTCCGATACCGACTCATGCGAAACCCAAACCGACGAGCGCCATGACGATGACTCCGAGGAGATACAAAACGAGGTCAAACCTCAGAAACGGAGCCGATCGATGCGCGATGAACGAACGAAGACACTTACCGAGACGACGCAATCCGACGCCGGCCGCCGATCGCTCAAGGCAAACGACAACGCGGCCCCCCTTCCACCGAAGATCTTTCAAGTCGGTTCTCGAGTGTTGCATCCGCAGCATGGGACGGGAACGGTCGTGTCGCTCAACGGCATCTCGCGGCGTCAAATGGTGACGGTGTCGTTCGACGCCGACGAACTGATGCGGACCTTCATAACCGATAAAGCCCCACTGGAACCGTTGAAGGGGTAAGTTGAACTACGAAAAAGAGCCCCTCGAAACCAGATCACGATTTCGAGGGGGTCTTGGTTGTTGCGATGACCAGAGAATTCAACTATGGTCGGTGAACTCATGCGGGTTTACTTCCGCTGACGGCGGCGATAGCCGACGAGCAGCGCCATAGTCCCCATACCCAACAGGGCGATGCTCGATGGTTCGGGAACACCAAAACCGAGATCGACAGCAGTTTGCACCTCGCCCCCTTCAGTGAAGGCGGCGAGCGCGTAATCGTGATAAGTGTCGGTGCCGTCGGTCGTCAGAAACGCGATGTCGAACGAAAAGATATCGCCGGCGAAGAAAAGGATCGGATCGCTCAGAAAACTGCCCGCACTTGTGCCGTCGATGACGTCGTACAGCGGCGTTCCACTGCCGGTGGTATCAAGGAACGCAAAGAAGGCACCTTCTGTCGGGGCCAGGTTGGTAACGGCTCCTGAAATATCTCCAAAGCCAGTCAGAGTTCCCGCAGGAATGCCACTTTCAAAACTTTCGACGAGACCACCGTTAATACGGATATTGTCGATCGCGACCGCGGACGGAAAAGCGAAGTCACCCACATTTGCCACCTCGACGAAGAAACGCTCAAGCTGATCGACAAGAATAGTGTAGCTGACATTTACCCAACCGGTGGTTCCGCCTGTGTTATCGCCAAATGCACCAGGGCCGTATGTGATTCCATTCAACGGGCCTGTTTCCACACCGTCGAGAAACACCGGCAGCACCGGCGAAAAGATAACACCCGGACTGATCGACGGAATGTGAGGATTACTGGAGGTCGCGGGAACACTCGGGTTAGTACCTTCTTCCTCCACATCCACACCGGCTGTGTAGAGAATGATCGGATCGGCATAGGCCGTTCCTGTGCCAACAGCGATAATAACGGTGGACAACAAACCGAACCAGACCGACCGAACTGATGCGTAAACCATGTTGAGGCCAGGGCCAGCGCGCACTCTGGGTTAACTTGGTAGTCTGAGGCGACTTGCGCTGTGGTGTTGTGTGTGGTAATAGATGCTCCGTGTGG
>JAQCEJ010000048.1 GCA_027618475.1 Planctomycetota bacterium
TTCCAGAACGGGGGCTTCCTGCGGTGCGCCCCCGCCACCCGACCCATGGTGTTAAACCCGATCCCCCTGTTTGAGAATGCCCGCCTGCTGTTCAGAAACGGAATCTCTGTTATCATGATGAGGAACCGATCGTCTTCACACGACGCGAAGGAAACGTCATGGTACTCGCCGACCCTCCGCATCCGCGCTGGTGGAAAGATTGTCCCCGCTGCCATGCCCGGAAGTCGCTCGTCGTCATCCGCCAGGAACCCGACGAACAATACGGCACCCGCCGCATCTGCCGCTGCAAAAAATGCGGCGAAGAAACCGACTTCGTCGACGCGTTGCCGGAAGGGTGTGTTTGAAGAGCCGAGAAATGAACTTCAAGTCTGCAACCTAAACGATAACACACGACTCGCGGCTTCACATATTGGCTACTTGAGCGGCAGCGTGATCTTCATTGTGGCGTGATGGCGAATCAAGACGTATTCATCGTCGCCATCTGTTCCCGTTTCATCCAATTCGACCGACGTGCGGAACAGATACGTCCCGGGTTCGGTGATGTCGAAACGGACCTTGCCATTGTCATCGGTCGTGAGGTCGGCTCTGAATTTTTTGGGACCGATAATTCGCATCGGGCGGTTCGCCGCGGGTTCTCCCTTCCAGATCACTTTCAGTTGCATCTCGTCCCCATGGTCGTGGGGAATGATGTCGAGATCGAGATGCTCGGCTCGCGCCAGATCGTGCAAATCCTCGTGCGTCTCGACATCGAGGCAGCGGGCGTAGTAGTGCAGCAGCACGTTCGTTTTGCCATAGGCATACACGCCGAACTTGCCATAGGTATCGATGCTGCGCGGTCCGGCGTCGGCGAGTTCAGCCGAGAGCCAGCGCTGCTTGGGAGCGGTCGTCTCGTGTGTTTCGATTTCTTTCGGTTCGGGATGATCGGCTGTGCGAATCCATAATTTTCCGGTTTTGGCAATCGGGTCAAGATAATGTCCATCACCAGGGCTCGGCCCTTCTTCGAAATAAATGTTCGCGGTCCCGTAGTCGCCGGTCTTGCTGTCGATCGCGACCCAGAGATAATGGGCGAATGCTGAGGAGGAAAAACCGACGATGGCGAGAGATGCGACAACGATACCCAATGTCCTGAAATGACTCTTCATCGTTTGTTCCGATCGGTTGAGGTGAATCGAACGTTACCGTTGACGATTATCTTACCCGATTTTGAGTGACGCCTGCGAGTCTGCATAGAATTCGACGAACCCACACGTGGCACATACCCACGCAGAGACCTTCGTCTTGTGCTCCCCTTTGAAAAACACGGCGTGGGGCTCGGCATACGTGGCGACATGCATATCGTGCCTCATATTGCCGTCACCGTAATCGATCGCCTTTGCATCGGCGATGATGTCACTCGATCCGCATTTGGGGCAGATGCTGGTGGATTTCATCGATTGAGTTTCCCGATCAGAGTGATAACAACAGGCCACCAGTCCCATGAGATTTCAGTGCACGTGGAAGAACATTGTGAACTGCGGTTCGTCGCCAATGATAATGAGCGGTTCGTCAGTTCGATATTCCGGACTCTTCATCGACTTGAAATAGATCCATAAGACATACAGCCCGACGACTGCTGATATTGCAGATACGGCTGTGCTTTCAGATGGCAGCCCCTTCCAGAGAAATGAGCACGCAACAAGGGCTACAATTCCGCCACTTACGATTCTGCCGCGTCGGTACGAGTCGGCTGGATAGACTCGCACAGAACGGTCATCGTAATCCAGGCGAGTCCAAATACCATACCTTGAGATGTCGGGCACCATACACAATATCGGCATTGAGCCAGTCTGATAATGGTTATTCGCAGGTCGAAAGAAGAGCACCACGATGAAACAGGGAAACCACTAATCTCCACATGTGTCTGATGGGCTAATGACGGAGTGTGATTTGAATAGGCTTCATCGGCCAAGGGTGTGAAATGCGACACAACAACCTGATCGGTCAACGCTCGATCACTCGGCCATCTTCCCGGTTCCTCGACGAGTGAGCGCGGGAGTCAGACCAACCACGTCGTCGGTATCCTGCTAAACCAACCATCCCAATTAGAACGAGTGAGAGTGTTCCTGGTTCCGGTACACCAAATTCCGATCTGCTGGAAAAAATGCCGTTGGCCCAGCCTTTGGTTCCGCCAGATGAGGGAGCATTTGATCCAATCGTCCCACGAAAATCGAAATTCCCTCCACCCAGATCGACGACAGAGCCCGTAATAAATGCGCCATGATTGGAGTGGTTAATAGACCAGGCTATCGCAATGATATCGTCAGGGGCGATCCCGCCCGGTCCAAATTCCACAGCGAAGTTGGTCGTATTCGGACCGACAAAAATGTCGCTGAAGTCGAAGATGATCGCCTGCGGATTAAGCCCCGATACAAATGAAAAACCGACAAGCCCAGACCCGATATTAATCGTCGTGTTGGGAGCGGCAAATGCGTCATCAATAATAACAGTACCCGTAAGTCGAGAATCGTCGAGAAATGTTGTCGGGTTCAGGTTCACGTCGTTCGTGACGATGTCTGCTGTAAACTGGTACGATATCGTACCTGCTTGCACGGGGATTCCCAAACCGAAAAGCAATATACCAGCGGCTATTCGACTCGTCAGTTTCATGCTCACACTCCCGATTCGCAACTGCTTACACAACGTATGTTAGTAACAAAGCAATATTCGATTTGACCAAGAAAACTTCAGATTTTCAATATATTAAACCTACAAAATGTCAAAATGGGGGAAATATTCAGGGGCCGTCATCCTGTGAAGAAATCACTTCAAAACAGAGTACCGAGAGCGTCCGCTCACTCTCTTAACGAAACCAGACCGTCAGCCCTGAGATCATCATGTGGAAATCCTGGCTGGCGATGTGTTGATAGTCGTAGCCGGTGAAGAGTTCCACTTCGTGGAATTGAAATCCGACCGTGCCGCGATAGTGGAAGCGGTTGGTGTGGCCGAGGGTGCCGTAGTCGATGCCGGTTTTGATCACCCAGGGTCGGACCGGATAGACGTCGACATTGTACGTGAAATTGAAACCGCCGTTGGTTTCGTCTTTATCGGCGAGCCAGTTGGCTCCGACTCCTGCGCGAAACTGCCATGTCTCGCTCTGGGCGAATCGATACGTCAGATTGATGTCGCCAAGCCACAACGAATCGTTGCCGCCGCCGAGATTTTCACTCAGCAGGTTGAACTCGGTGTCGATGCCGAATCGCGACGCGGTGTCGAGTTGCAGCCGTCCGCCGAAACGATCGAGATCGCGGAAGTCACTCCCCGCTTCGGCGGTGAATTGCCCCATCCACGAACGGGTCTCGGGGACGTCGAATTCATTGATCACCAGCGAACCGGGGAGATCGTCGGCGTAAGGGTATTCGAGAAACGAGGTCGTGTTTTGCAGGTCATCGGCGAGTAAACGATGCGGCACCCAACCGGGGGAAGCGACCGTAAAGAGAATCGCTTCGCCGAAAAGTGCCGTAAAGAATCCACCGCCATCGTCGTCGTCACAACAGCATGTTCGCTGACCGCAGCGTTTGCATTCAGAGGATGGTTTCGCAGGAGCCGCAGCCGGAGCGTCAGGAGAATCTTTGCGGACCTTACGCCGGACTTCATCGAGTTGATTCTCGGCGAGGGTGACGGCATTGATCATCACCAGCAGCGCACACGATGTCCCCGCGAGATAGAAAAATCGACCCGAAGAGAGGCGATGACGATGGTCGGGGTGGGACATCGGAAAGTCACCCGAGGGAGAAACGATTTCGAGAGCGTGTGTTCAGTTTCAGCCGGTTGATACCCGATCTTCGACGGCAGAGCAAGAGGAATTCGTTACGCTATGGCACGCGATGGGATTGCGATAAGAACAGCCTCTTGCCGCTGCTCGATACCGGTTGCGAGCAACCAGTGGTATCCGGTTTTAAGGGCTGTTTGTTCTATCAGCCGCTCGTTTACGTCTGAATTTACCAACACAATGCCATGTAAAATCCAGGACCACACCACAGGCTGCGAATATGCCCAGCGCATACTCGCTCTGATAGCGAATGGCGATACCGCCGTCAACAAGCAATTCGTTAATCAACCAGAGCGGCCATGCCCAAACAGGAGCCGTAAGAAATAATACTCCTCCTATTCCTCCTTCATCGTAATCAGTTTCGCATAACCATATCAACGATAGGCCGTATAGCACAAATATCACATAGAGGGTGAAGGGGAATGCTCGAACGAACGGCGGTGATCTTCTTACAAGAGCGCACGCAGCGATAACGCCGATAATGCCAAACGCTTCTTCTCTACATATTGTCGCAAGCGCAATCGACAGGATTCCTCCGACGAGTAGGAGCAATGTGCCAGGTGCTTTGGTTGACACCATAAGACAATCCCCCCGAATTCTTCCAGCCACGTTTCTGTGAGCCGTGAAAATTGGCCCGAACGAATTGTACACGCACAAAAACAGGTTGGCGATATTTTTTGAGTCGACCGGGTTTACCGCTTACTTCGTGCGCGGCTCAATGTGGGGTGATGTCTTGCGTTTGCCTCTTGTCGCTGCACAACGCCGGTTGATTCATCCGATTAACGATATCGCGACGGGCACTGCTGGACAAGCCGGCAGTGGCACGCGACATCGCACGCGACACCGGTTTCGCTACCGGATATGTCGGCTGAGACGTTCGCCGGTTCGCTCTGTTTCGCGCGTTGGATCGGCTCGTTGACTTCAACTCCTGCGGCCTGTATCTTGGCGAAAGTCTCTTTTCCCTTCGATTGTTCGACACGTTTCGTCGAGGTCACCCATGATGTCTCTCGCCTCTGATCGTTGGAACGCCGTCTGGAAATTCTGGCTCTGCTGCACGGCAACGGTGTTGATCGGCTGCCCTGCCGCCGAAGTGCCGGAGGTTCCCTCTGCCGCGAGTGACAGCAGCACGACTTCGAAGGGGGAGACAGCGTCTTCCGACGATGCGACATCGACGACGTCCGACACGTCGGGGGGACGTCCGAAACGAATCATGCTGCTCACCAACGGCGACTCACCGTTTTGGGACGCCGTGAGAGCCGGGTTGCTCGATGCACAAGATGAACTCCATCTCGCCGATGCCGGATGGCAGGCCGTGCTCGAAGTCAACGACGGCACACCGCAAGGTCAGATCGACAAGCTGAGGCAGTTTGCCAGCCAGAGCGATATCGTCGCCGTCGGGGTCTCAGCACTGGATGCACAAAACGTGGCGGTAGCCGACGAACTGCGCGGCCTGCAGAAAAAGGGAGTGAAAGTGATTACCGTCGATTCAGACGTTGATCGCGACACACTTCGCGACGCCCGGTTTGCCTTCATCGGAACCGACAATCTCGTCGCCGGCCAGGTGCTGGGGAACTGTGCGAAACATCTGAACGCCGATGGCGGTGGATACGTCACCTTCGTAGGACGGACCGGAGCACAAAACGCCATCGAACGGATCGGCGGTTTTGCGGAAGGGGCCGGCGAAAACTTCACGTCGCTCGACAGCATGGCCGACGATACCGATCGAACGCGGGCCCGCGACAATGTCCGCAATGCGATTCGGAATCATGGCGACCAACTGACGACGCTCGTCGGTATCTGGTCGTACAATGCTCCGGCGATCGTCGACATCGTCAAAGAACTCGGTGTCCGCGACAAAACGACGGTCGTCGTCTTCGACGCCGAACCGCTGGCGATCGAAGAGATGGCGAACGGCCAGATCGATGCGATGGTGGTGCAGAACCCGTATCAGATGGGCTATCAGGGAGTCCGCCTGCTCAAGGCACTGGTTGAAGACGACAAAGAGACCCTCGCCGAAATGTTTCCAAACCACGGCGAACCGGAGGGGGACATCTTCGATACGGGATTGAAGGTCGTCGTGCCGAACGCCGATTCGCCGCTCAAGAAAGAGCACGTCAGCGACCGGTCCGAGTATTGGCTGCTCGACGATTTCCGTACCTGGCTGAAAGAGAACGACCTGACAGGCTCGTAATATGAAGACAAGGGGACGGGGAGAGGGAGAGACGCGGAGGAATGCATAGAACTGGTTTCATAACCCGGTTGGCGGCAGAATAATCATCCAAATTGTCCGGGATTATCCGCCGTCCAGAGGGTTATGAAACTGCTTGTAGTAGATTCTTCGCCTCCCCCTCTCCTGGTCTCCCAATCTCCTCCTCTACAAAGAGAGTGCAACGAACACGACATGCCCGCACGATGGCAACACGAGGTAAAACTGCTGGCGGCGATCGTGATCGTTGTGATCATCACCGCGCTGGCCGATACCAATCACAACTACTGGCGTAATCCGTCGGCGAGCGTGACCGATATCGCCCGGCAGACGACCGTACTGGGAATTTTCTCGCTCGGCGCGGCGATCGTCATCGTCAGCGGCGGGATCGATCTCTCCGCCGGTTCGGTCATCTGCTTCAGCGGGACCATGTGTGCGACGCTGTTGCTCTGGCTCGCCCCCGAACGAATGCAAAGTCCCGATACGCCGTTGGGGACGGGAGTGATCGTCACAGCGATCGCGGGGACGCTGTTCATCGGGTTTTTGGTCGGCAGTCTGCATGCCTGGCTGATCACCGTCGTCGGGTTACCGCCATTCGTGGCGACGCTCGCCACGCTGGTCGGATTGCGAAGTCTGGCACGTGCCGTCTGCGAACATGCGACGGCGGTCTGGCTTGGAGGTAGCCGTTCGCAGATCAACATTTTCGATACGTCATTTCGAAACCTGACCACGTCGGTCGGCCTTCGCAGCGTGCTGTTTCTGGGGCTCGCCGGTTTGATGTGGTTGCTACTCAGCAAGACGGTCGTCGGCCGCCATCTGCATGCTCTCGGAGGAAACGAAGAAGCCGCCCGGCTGAGCGGCATTCGGACAGAACGGCTGAAGTGGTTGGCGTACTGTCTTAGCGCGATGCTCTCTTCGCTGGCAGGAATCTTATACATCGGCGAACAAAGTCTCGCCGAACCGCAGACGCTTGGTCGCGGTTACGAACTCAACGCGATCGCCGCCGCGGTGGTTGGCGGTTGCAGTCTGCAAGGGGGGATCGGGACGATCCCCGGCACGGTCTTCGGCGCGTTGTTTCTTCGCGTCGTCATCGACGGGGTTGCCAAGATCATCAAAACCGGTGCCGATGTGTACGAGGGATTGATCGTCGGTGTGGTCGTGGTCTGTGCCGTCGCGTTCAGTCAATCGACGGGATCAAAGAAACGGCTTCGGTTCTTCGCCGGGAATCTTGGCTGGGTGACGATTCTGAATCTCACGCTGCTGACGTGGGGCCTCTTTCTCATCATCGGCCCCGAACTGCTCCCCGATTCGCTCGTCCTGGAGGCAACGCACGTGGCGCTGCTCGCCGGAGGGGGAATGGCGGGCCTGCTCATCGTGCTGCGCAGTTCTCTCTCGTCGACGAAACAGCGGTGGGGAATCGTCGCGATGGCAGCGGGAGTACTGGTCGCCGGTGCGACGATTCAATCGCAGCTCCCCCGATATCGTGCCGGAGCCGCCGTCAAGCAGGTTCAGGATTTCGGAGGGACGGTGACCGCCGATTCTTCGGGATTCATTGTCGATCTGACCGGTAGACCGGTCGGCGACGGCGACCTGGCTACTCTGATCCCGTTGATGAAGTTCCTTCCGAGTCGAATCGATCTTCGGCTGGCGAAAACGAACATCACCGATCGCGGCCCCCGTCTGCTGATCGATCTCCCGAATCTGAAGCGCCTCGACGTCACCGGAACGCCAGTCACACGGCGAGGGGTCTCGGTGTTATCGGGGGTCGATGTGGTACGGTGAAAAACGACCCTTGCCGCTCTGAACCGCTTTTTCGTCCCCCGCTCTCCCACTCTCCCCTTCCCCCACTCCTCTTGATGCATTTCCGCAAGCAAGCTACCATTCCCGCCCCGTAATCTATTCGACGTCAGGAAAGGAATCCGACCCATGACCGTTTTGGCTGCGCGAATTCAAGGTCCGGTCGCCGTTATCGGCGATGTGCATGGACAGGTCGATCAACTGCTCACCGTGCTCGATCAGCTCCGTTCGCTGCCGAACTTTGAACAACGCTGGATTGTGTTCATCGGCGACATCGTCGATCGCGGCCCCGACCCCAAAGGAGCGATGGAGATCATCTGCGATCTGATGATATCGCATCCGCGAACGACCATCGTCGCCGGCAACCACGATTACGCCTGTGCCGCCGCCATCGGTGTGACTCCGACTCCGGCCTACTGCGAATGGGGCAAACGCTGGCTTGACCATTACGATGCCGAGACGACGTTTCATTCGTACGGTGCCGAAGTCGGCAACTTTCAGGAACTGCACGACAACATGCCGGCCCAGCATCGCGAGTTGCTTGCGAATATGCCGTGGTGCGTCGAACATCCGCAGAATCTTTTCGTCCATGCGGGGCTGGATGGCAATTCGCCGTTCGGGTTACAGCTTCGTATTTTGCGTCAGCGCGACACGACGCTCAATCGTCCGCAATGGCTCTGCTCGAAAGAATATGTCAAAGGGTCGAACCCGCCCGATTGCCCTGTGACCGTCGTCTCGGGTCACGTGCAGGTTCCCCGCGTGATGTTTGCCCCGCAGCGAATTCTGCTCGACACCACCGGCGGGCGAGGGGGTTCGCTGAGCTGCGTTCTGCTCCCCGAGAAAAAGGTGATCAGCTCGGGAGGGCATTCCGCTCCACAACACGAAATGGCCGATTCGCAGGATAATAAGAGTTGGTGGAAGTTCTGGTGATGCGTCGCCTGAAACGGGGGTAAGGGAGCGCGGCCTTAACCCCCCTTCTCCCCCTCCCCCACTCTTCTTCTTCACAACGCCTTCACCCCGTCGCTCATCGCAAAATCTCGTCGGTCGTCACGAACGAGCTTCCCCGCCGCGTGGTCGGGGTCGTGATCCCAGAGCGCCCACCAGCCTCGGTCGGCGATCATCCCCAGCACTTCCGGTTTCTTGCGGCGGAGTTGCAGCACGTCGAGATCGTAGGCGATGCCCCACAACGTCGGCAGGTGTCGCGACGTGGGACAGAGATCCCCCAGATAGACGGCTCCCTCATCGCCGCTTTCGATCACGATGGCCATGTGATGATAGGTGTGCCCTCCCGTCACGAGCGAGCGAATTCCCGGAACGATCTCGACATCGCCGTCGATGAAATCGATGACCTGATGCTCGGCGAGGGGCAACAGATTTTCTTGCGGATAAGCCCCGCGAAGTTCGGGCAATCCCGCCGTGGCGTACATCCATTCCCGCCGTTGGGCGATATACCGGGCGTTGGGAAACGTCGGCACCAGCTCGCCGTTTTCGTCGATGCGCGTCGCCCCCCCGGCGTGATCGAAATGCAGATGCGATAAAATCACGAGATCGATGTCGTCCGCATCGAGACCGGCCGCGTTCAGATTTTTCAGCAGCGGGTCTCCTTCGGCAGCGGCGAAAATTTTGCGTAACTTCGGCGCGAGCTTCGAACCATAACCCGTATCGATCAGAATATTCTGATCGCCGGTCTGTACGAGGACGCAGTTCGTTTCCTGCAGAATGTTATTGTGGTCGTCGGCGGGAAAGAGGCGACTCCACATGGTTTTGGGGACGACGCCGAACATCGTCCCGCCGTCGATGACGAACTGTCCGCCGGAGATCGTCGTGAGTTGAAAGTTGCCGAGCTGTTGCATTGATGATCCCCGGAGTGAAACGTTACGCCATGCTGGTTTTTGCAATGTCGTCGAGACCCAGTTCGTCGATCATGATCTCGCGAATTTTGTATTTCTGAATCTTCCCCGTGACCGTCTGCGGAAACGAATCGACGAAGCGGACGAATTTCGGAATTTTGAAGTGTGCGAGCTTGTCTTTACAGTGACTGCGGAGTTCGTCTTCGGTCAGCGACACCCCCGCCTTGAGTTTGATCCACGCTGCGATCTCTTCGACATATTTCTGATCGGGAATACCGACGACGGCGACATCTTGAATGGCTGGATGCCCCAGCAGGAATTCTTCGATCTCGCGCGGATAAATGTTTTCGCCGCCGCGGCAGATCATGTCTTTGATGCGTCCGGTGATTTTGTAGTAACCGTTCGGCAGGCGGATCGCGAGGTCGCCCGAGTGCAGCCAGCCGTCGGCATCGATGGCGGCAGCGGTCGCTTCGGGCATGTTGTAATATCCCAGCATCACGCCATGTCCGAACGTGCAGAGTTCCCCCTGCTGATTATCGCCGAGAACGTCTCCGTTCGCGGGATCGACGAGCTTCACCTGTAAATCGGGAAGCGGTCTGCCGACCGTCGTCACGCGGAGCTCGATCGGGTCGTCGGTGCGCGTCTGCGTGATCACCGGCGAGGCTTCGGTGAGACCGTAGGCAATCGTGATTTCACTCGCCCCCATATCGTCGACAACCCGCTTCATGATTTCGATCGGACAGGGGCTCCCCGCCATGATGCCGGTGCGCAGCGACGTCAGTTTTTCTGAATCGAACGTCGGATGATTCAGCATCGCGATGAACATCGTCGGCACACCATAGATCACGGTCGCTTCTTCAGCCGCGATACAGCGCAGCGTCGCCTCGGCGTCGAAATGTTCGGCAGGGATCATCAACGTCGCCCCGGTAATCGCGGCACACAGCACGCCGAGTACGCAGCCGAAACAATGATAGAACGGTACGGGGACGCACATGCGGTCGATTTCGGAGAGTTTCATACAATCGGCGATCCAGAAGGCGTTGAGCAGCAGATTGCGATGCGTCAGTGTCGCCCCTTTGGGGAAACCGGTCGTCCCTGATGTGTATTGAATGTTGATCGCGTCGCCCGGCTTGCAGGCGGACTCGCGCTCGGCGAGTTGTTCGTCGGTCGTTTCTTGTCCGCCGTCGAGAAAATCCCGCCAGCCGATCATGCCGGCGAGCGGTTTGCCTTTCATCACGACGATCTGCCGGAGATTGGAAAACTCAGCCGATGCGAGCGGAGCGACCATGCGTCTGGTCACCCGCACGTTGTTTTCTTCGGACGTCTTTAACTCGGCGATGCATTCGGTCACCATCTCCAGATAGTTCGACTTGCGAAATTTGTCGATGAGAAACAGCGCGACGGCATCGGATTGTTTGAGGACGTAACTCAATTCTGACGTGCGATACGCCGGATTGATCGTGACCATCACCGCCCCGATGCGGGCCGTCGCAAACTGCATCAGCAGCCACTCGGGCCAGTTCGTCCCCCAGACGGCGACATGTTCGCCATGCCGAATCCCCATCGCGATCAGGCTTTTGGCGACACGGTCGACTTCGTCGTCGAACTGGCGATACGTCAGCCGATACGCTGCATCGGGAAAGACAACCGCTTCCCGATCGGCGTGAACCGCCGCCGACTTTCGCAGCATATGACCGATGGTGATGCCATCTACCCACGGAACGGTTTTGGTCATGGCGATGCCCCGCGTGATTCGATTGATGGAATGAAGACGCGAATCGATTACAGGAATTGTTCGGCGAACGACTTCGAATTTCAACGTAAAGATTAACGGTTCGGCCTGCGATCCTCCAGCACAGGCAACCGAAAACAGGCCGCTTCGCGATCGTTGCGAACCAATAAATACGGAGCCGCGAAGGCAGGATGATTCCAGGTGCGGTCGTGAAGTCCCCGCATCCGGGCGAGTTCGCGAAATTCGTGGGGATCGGCAGCGACGAGAACGATCTCTCCTTGTTCTTCCTGAATCAGCAGTACGTCGCCGACGCAGATCAGCTGGCCGTATCCGTAACGACCGCGCTTCCACTTTCGCTCTCCAGTCGTGAGATCGACGCAGGTGAGAATGGCCTCGTCCATCCCGTAAACGTATTCACCGACCTTTACGGCGCTCGAGAATTTCGCTTTGAGATTTCGGCTATGCCAGACTTCGGCGACACTCCAGCGATCGCCGAATTTTTTAACGTCGAGCAGCGCACAACCCTGGCCGTATCCCGACGCGAGAAAAACATGGTCGGGTCGATTCGCAAAACCGGGGAGCGGAATCGGCTGGCAGACGTTGTTTCGTTCTTGCGGCTGGCTGATCCAGGTATGGTCCCATAACCGTTCGCCGGTATCAGTGTCATGTCCCGAGAGTCCCGAGGCGTGAAAGATCAGAATCTGGTCTCCGGCGGCAAACGGTGCCCACTGAGGCGAACTGTATGAGGCGTCGGCGTCTCCCCCCTGCCAGAGGATGTTGCCTGAGCCGGTGTCGTAGCTCACCAGCGTCGAATTCTTTCCGCCGGGCGAAACGATAACCTGAGTGCCGACGACCAGCGGAGAGCCCGCCATGCCAAAAATGCGATTGTCGATGCCGGCGTCGTCGAGAATGTTTCGCGACCAGAGCAGTGTGCCGTTCTTGAGATCGAGACAATTCAAGATCCCCGTGGCACCCAGCGAAAAGACGCGGCCTGCGTGAACGGTGGGGGTGGCGCGAGGTCCGTCGCCGCCGGTCACTTCGCGGAACTGAGTTCGATCACGATGACTCCAGAGTTCGCTCCCGGTCAACAGGTGGTAGCAGGCAACTACTTCGTCGTCACCCTGCTGTTCCTGCGTGACGGCAGCGTTGTCAGCAATGGCAAATGACGACCAACCGGTGCCGACAGGCCGTCTCCAGAGGAGTTCGGGGGGATGCGTTTCCCAATCGGTTTCCAATGCGATGTTCGACACGATTCCCGAGCGATCGATGCCTCGAAATCCAGGATAGTCGGTGTGAGTTTCGGCCGTATCGATCGGTGGTGGCGAGAGATCATCGGGAATGCGATGCGAAACCTTTGGGGAGGCCTTTGCCGCAACGGCCGAAAATCGCCAGGCAAAAACCGGCCGGCCGTCGCCATAGTAGCCTTCGACATAGACCAGCATCCACAACAGCGACTTGCACAGGCAAAACAGACAGGTCGCCTTCACACGATTTCGTGGCGAAAACGGGGAAACGACGATGATCCAGACCAGAAGTCCCAGTTCGAATGCGGCCCAGGCGTAAAGAACTTCGCGCGACGGTTTGTACGAAAGAACGATCCATCCACGGGCCAGTGCCAGCAGGCTTCCGCCACCGAGAACCAGCAGAGCGATCAAGCTCGCCCAGCGCCAGAATCGGCTTCGTGCAGTGTCAGTGGGTTGAGCGTCGAACATGGTGACGACATTGTAGCCGACTTCTTGAGAGGGGGGGAGAGGGAGATGGGGAGTGGGGGGGAGCAAGAGTTGCATCCGTTAAATGGTGGTGGTCTACCGGGTGGCCGGGACAGCTTTGTGTCCCGGTCGCGCAGCGATAAGAGGACTTCTCAGCCGAGGTCTTCGACCTCGATCCGGCCTCACAGAGGCCAGCGACAGAGGCATAACGGAGGAAACCACCATTTAACGGATGCACCTGGGGAGCAAGAGAATATCACAACTATTTTACAAAATCGTCGACCGTCGGCTTGATCGCTTGCCGAGGGAAATCTCGCACCGGTTCGTGCGCTTCGTTCATCCGTTTTTCGAGTTGCTTGACGATTTTTGGATGTGCCGCGGCGACGTTTTTGCTTTCCGATTCATCCTCTTCGAGATGGTAGAGTTCAATCGGTTTGTCGGGTGCGGGTTGAACGGCTTTCCACGGACCGAGGCGACCGGCGCGGCCGATACCGGCTTTGAGCGGGTACTCCCAATAGAAAAATCGAGGTTGTCGCGGCTGGTGTTCATGCAGCAGTGTCGGCAAAATCGATTCGCCGTCGACGAATTGCGGAAGATTTTCCCCGACCAGATCGGCAAGCGTCGGCGTCACATCCCAGAACCCGATCGGAACGTCGGAAACCGTTCCGGCAGGAATATGACCGGGCCACGATGCGATCAAGGGAATGCGAACGCCCCCTTCATAAAACGTCCCTTTGTAACCGCGTAAGTTTCCATTGGCCTGGAAATAATCGGTCATTTCGGTCCAGATGGCTTTCCCGCCACCGCCGTTCTGTCCGCCGTTGTCGGAGGTGAAAATCACAAGCGTGTCGTTCGTGAGTTCGAGTTCTTCAAGCAGCGCGACGATTTCGCCGACTTGCCGATCGGTGCGCGAGACCATTCCGGCAAAGGTGGTCAGTCCGTCGTCCGAACCGATGTAACCCGGTCGCGGATCGGGCATGGCAATCTTGGGAAACTTCCCGCGATACGGAATTTCAGAATCCTCGGGGACGACAAGTTCGACATGCGGCAGAATGTACGCCACATAGGCAAAAAAAGGTTCGTCGCGATGCTCCCGCATGAACTTGAGGGCACGGGTGTGACATTCATCCTGGATGTACTGTTCGCGCTGTCGTCCGAGGTTGCCGCTGAGCTCGAACCGTTCGTCTCCCTGCCAGACCCAGTAGGGATATTGAAAGTGCGCATGCACCTGCAGAAGTTGCCCGAAAAATTCATCGAAGCCCTGTTTGAGCGGATGGCCGGTCGTTCCTTCGAATCCGAGACCCCATTTGCCGAACAAGCCGTTGACGTAACCCTGACGGTGCAGCACCTCGGCGATCGTCACATCGTGCTCTTCGAGTAAGTGATCGATATTATTGGCCCGTACGGCCGAGTGCCCGGTGTGCATGCCGGTCATCAACACGCATCGCGACGGCTGACAGACATGACAACCGGCATAGGCCTGAGTGAATTTCATGCCGTTCGCCGCCAGTTTATCGATGTGCGGCGTCTTAATTTTTTGTTGACCGTAGCAGCCCAATCCGCCGTATCCGAGGTCGTCGACGAGAATCAGTACAATGTTGGGCTGGCGATCACGCGGACGTACAGACTTCTGTCGAACCGTCGCGGCGAACGACGATGACGAAACGATATACGCAACAACGACAAGCCATATCGTCGCGACGAGGGTGGCATTCCGGACAAAGCGGGAAGATGTCATGCGGTTGACCTCTTTGATAAAAGGGGGGTTCATCGCGCCAATCTCCGTTTACCTTAAGGCCCCTTTCCCTGTCATTTCAAGCCCGGCGGCTCGATCAGACATTTCTTCCAACGCATCGTGCGGCTGTTGGTTGCTTACGTCAATTTGAACGCTTCTTCAGCGGTGACGATCATTCTTGCGATTTCGACCATCTTGACGTTCTTTTCGTTCGAGAGTTGTTGTAGACGGCGAAAGGCATCCCCTTCGACCATTTGCGTTCGCGACATGAGTATCCCTTTCGCCTTTTCGATCAATTTGCGGTCTTCGAGCGCCTGCCGCAGATCGACCGTCTGCTTGTGCAGAGCTTCGAATTCTTTGTAACGCTGTACGGCGAGCGAGATGACCGGTTGCAGATCGGCCATTTTGATCGGCTTGACGAGATACGCCAGAATCTGTTCGTGCAACGCTCGCTGAACGTGCTGGTCGTCGTGATGAGCCGTGACGACGATCGCGGGAATCGGCCGTTCCTTGCAGATGCGATTGACGGCGGTCAACCCGTCCATGATCGGCATTTCGATGTCGGTAATGATCAAATCGGGAGTGACAGCGAGGCATTGCGTCACAAGATCTTCGCCGTTTTCCGCCTCGATGATGACCTGATACCCGAGATGTGTGAGTATCTTCTGAAAAAAATCTCGCATGTCTCGTTCGTCGTCGGCGACGGCGATTTTGAGTTTGTCGTTCGTCATGCTGGCTCTCGCGGTAAAAGGATATTGATTTCGGTGCCGGTTCGGATTGTATTTCCCACGAAGATCTCTCCGCCGTGCGCCTCGACGATTCGTTTGGCGATCGGCATACCGAGTCCGGTTCCTTTGGTCTTGGACGTAAAAAACGGTTCGAAAATTCCTTTAATCTGGTCCGGTTTCATACCGGTGCCGTTATCTCGAATGCAGAGGCTAACTCCCGGCTTCCCCTGGTACGCAACGGACGACACATCGACATCGATTTCACCGTGAATCGCGTGAGGGTTCTGCAAACACGCGAAAACCGAATTGTCGAAAATGTTGCGGAACACCTGCTGCATTCTCAACCAATCGACATGGCAACACACGACTTTGGGATCGCAATGAATGCGAAACTCGAACGGTTTGCCATCCGTATGATCTTGCACGTGTTCCCACGTTTCTTTCAGAAGCTCGCTCAGTCGGCATTCGCGCCGTTCGAGTTTGAGTGGCGCGGCGTAGTTGCGAACCTCATCGTACAAACGCTGTAACTCATCGAGAGCCCTCTGGGTTCGCTGTGTCAAATCGCGCTGTTGCGGCCGGTCGTCGAGATCGAGCGAAAGCATCTCGAGACAGGCGTGAGCCCGCTGCAACGAATTGCGGCTTTCGTGGGCAAGACCCGCCATCATCTGCCCGATGGCCGCCAACCGTTCTGACTGCAACAGCCGTTGCTCGGCGTTGTGCAGTTCGGTGATATCGTTGCCGATCGACAGCACGCCCGTCATGTCACCGGCGGAGTCTTTCAAGACACGAGCCGACCAGGCGATGATGCGTTCCTGCCCGGTACGGGTGACGATGGGATTGATATTCCCCTGCACCGGTTGCCCGGTCAGGCAGTGATGAAACACCGATCGGACACGTTCTTGTTCGCGCAGCGGCAGAAAAGTCGTAAACCAGTCGTTACCGCAGACGTCGTCGAGCGTGTATCCGCTGATCTCTTCCATGAACCCGTTAAACCTGACGATTTTCCCCGCAGTGTCGAGTACCAGGATGATCGCATGAGCCGTTTCGAACAGGCTTTCGAGAAACGCATGTTCGCGTTGGAATTTTTCTTCGGCGCGCTGGCGTTCGGTCATATCGCGCAAGACGCCGATAAAGATTCTCTCGTCCCCCAGATGCACTTCACTGATCGAGAGATCGATCGGAACGAGCGTACCGTCGCTCTTCAACCCCTCGACGCGTCGACCGATCCCGATGATCCGCGCCTGCCCACCCGCGAGGTACTCGTTAAGGTATCGATCGTGTTGGTCTCGATGAGGGCTCGGCATCAGACGCGAGATATTGGTGCCGATCAAATCGTGACTAGCAAAACCAAACATTTTTTCGGCGGCGGGATTGGCCGAAAATATAACCCCTCGTTCGTCGGCGATGATCACGCCGTCGACGATCGTATTCAGAACCACCTTCAGGCTTTCGTCGGCCGTCAGCTGATTATGGAGTCGATCGAAGGGATTCGAAGAAGAGTGCATAGAATCTGTCATGAATGAATTCGTCGGTTTGCTGTAATGAAAACGGATTCCTTTAGGCGACGGAAAGAACATCGCAATGGCTTTGAAACATTCGGCACCCGGCGCAGAAACGAATGGCAGAGCCGCATTTCGGTTGAGAGAAGCCGCGGCAACGTGCCGCGAAGAAGTGGAGTCGGAGACCGTGCTGAGAAAATCACAACGGGATGACGCCTTCGTGACGGCATGGTAACGATCCGATGTTCGCTAGTCATACCGAAAAAGACGCTGCACGGGAAGGGAAAACGCGAGACGGCGTATCGGTTCGCCCGTTACGCCGGCGGCGACCAGTCTCCCCAATGGCTGAGATAATGCTGATAGACGGGATGCGTTTCCGCCTGTTTTTCCAGCCAGCTTTTGGTATCGAGCACGATCGTATGCTCTTCTTCGAGCGACAACTTACCCAGTAAAACCCGGCTGCGGAGAAACACGAAATAGGTATCGAGCACGTCGCAACGGCAGTAATTGTTGATCTCGTCGACCTTCCCCGCCTCGTACATTCCCTGCACTTGTGAACCGTCAACGCCCGTTTTTCCTGGTTTTCCGATCAGATTCGCCAACAGATTCAGCCCCCCGGCGACCCGCGTCGCGCCGAAGTTCGAGACCAGGTCCATCAGGTCGGTGTGGGCTTCGATGTTATATCGGTTGCGCGGCTGATCGTAGCTGCGACCGTCGACGGCAAACCATTTCGCCAGGTTAATTCCGTAACGATACGCAGCCAGTTCGAGTACCGGAAGATCATATCCGCGACCATTAAATGTGACGAACGTCGGCTGGCGGTAATGGGTCCACCCCTGCCAGAAGCGGCGTGTGATTTCGTGCGGTCGAAATTCTGGTTCGTCGAGCACCGTCAAGTCGCAGAGCCGATAGCCTGCATCGACTTTCGCGATCGCGACCGAAATCGGCAGCATAAACGTAAACGGCAGGAAGTCGTTCCCTTTTTCCGCCATCTGTTCGTCTCGAAACCGCTTGACGGCGTCCGCCGGCAAGAGCGATTCTTTCGGATATCGAACCCGCGAAACGAGTTCCCCGTCGGCGACCGCCTCGACGTCGAAGATTAAATAACGAATAGTGTCGTGCGATTCGGCCACGATGACGTCCCTTTTACGATTCGTGTTGTCGACTTGTCGACGCAGTGTAGTTCAATTCCCAGTGGTTCGCGACTCCCTGTCGCGTCAGGGCAACGGTTCCCTTCAATTTTTCGCCGTGCAATTGAACGTCAATGCGATTGTCCCCGTCGACAGGGCCTTCGAAAACTCCGGCATCCCAGCGGACAACGGTTCCACGATTGTTGCTGACCGGACCTTCGTAATCGAGATACATCCGCCGATGATCGTCGAGAGCCTGGGCGATAATCGTTGCGCCATTCGTCGGTGTCGCCGACAAACGCCAGGTGCGTAGTGCTTCTTCATGTTCGAACATCAGATCCCAATGCAGCGACGGATGATCGTGAGTCAGAATTACGTACCGTGGCATGATCGGGCCGATTCTGTTGTCAAACGGGTTGCTCGCGATTTTGCCCGGGAATCCACAACACGTCTCCCCGGCCTTCATCGTTCGCCAGACGCGACCAGACAAACAACAAATCGGAGAGTCGATTGAGATATATCGCCACCTGCGCATTCACAGACTCGGCATCGGCAAGCGCCAGAACGGCGATTTCGGCGCGGCGACAGACGGTGCGGGCAAGATGCAAATACGCCGACGTCACGCTTCCTCCCGGAAGTACGAAACTCCGTAACGGTTCGAGACGGTCGGTCGCTTCGTCGATCCAGCGTTCGAGTGCCGTCACCTGATCGGCCGTCACACGGAGCGGTTCGGAGGGTGTCGACGTTTCGCCGGTCGATTCATTCGCACGTTTTTCGGGGACGCACAAATCGGCCCCGACGTCGAACAAGTCGTTTTGAATCCTTTTCAGACGTAACGACATCGTTTCATCGAGCGGCGTCACGAGTACGACGCCGAGAATCGAATTTAACTCATCAACCGTTCCGTATGCGGCGATACGATTGTGTGTCTTTTTTACCCGCGTACCGTCACCGAGCGACGTTTCGCCCTCATCGCCGGTCCGCGTATAAATGCGGTTCAGATAAACCATATCGGGAACATTGCTTTCGTTGTCGGTGACGGGGCATTTCCAGCAGACTCCTACCGATGGCAGACGTCGACGCGCGAAACACACGACTCACATTATTGTTCCAACGACATACCGCTGGCGATCTTTTCGAATTCGGGGAGTTCGTGCAACGAGTTCAAATCGGGATCTTTTTTCATCCAATCGAGATCGCCAAACCCTTGCTCTAACGACGTTCGCAACTGCTGGAGGGCAATGCGTTCGAATTCGCCGATTTTCGCATCGCGTTCGTCATCGGCTTCCTGTTTTTTGAGATATTCGATCGCACGACCGTAAACGCAGGCCGAGTTGTAGGCGTACAGTGCATCGCCGTCGAATTTCTCGCGATCGTTTTCGATCGTCTTGATTCCTTCCTCGATTTTGCCCTGCTGAACGAGAATGACCGACACGCCGGTGACGGCCTGAGAGTTATAATCGTCGATCTCCATCGCTTTTTGAAAATCGGCAAGTGCCTCGTCTTGTTTTTCCTGCTGCAGCCGCACGTGGCCCCGACCGGCGAAGGCATCGGCGAGTTGGGGATCGAGCTTGAGAGCGAGATCGTAAAACGTCAACGCTTCGTCCCATTTTTCTTCGCGAACCTGCTGCTGCGCTTGATAAATGTACTGATAACCGGGCGAACGCTGATCGATTCGGCGAAGCGCCTGATGGGCAATCTGACGTTTCGATTTGTCGGCCGTCGAACGGCGGACCTCTTTAAGCACGGCACTCGCTTCAGGAGGTGCAAGATTTGCCAAAGCGTCCGCCGTGTACGACCAGGTGTTGTTGTTCGGAGATTTTTTGAAGGCTTCGATCAGCAGTTTGACCGCTTCGGGGGAAGCATCGGTCTGCAACCCCTGACACGCCGTACTCACGAGCGATGCATCGGTAGAGTTGAGCGCCTCGCCGGCGAGTTTTATGAAATGGGACGATTGCCCCTGCCGCAACGCGTTTAAGATGGATGCCTGATCGTGCGGCGGCAAATCGGGATATCGCTTGACGAGAAAATCGATCGCCTGATCGTCGGCAATCTTCGCGATGATGCCGATCATGCTCGAACGCTGTTCGGGGATCTGGTCGAACTGTTTGATCAGCAGCGGCAACGCACGCGGATCTTTGGTCCGATGCAACAGTGCGAACATCTGAGCGGTCGGAGGGGCTTTCTCGAGAGAGTTGAGCGTATAATCGATGGCGAGTTTCTCGCTCTCTGCGTCCCCTTTTTCGATCAGAATACCGAGCACGACTTCTTGCAGCTCTGAATTTCCCTTTTCGAGTTTATCTTTCAGCACGTCGTACAACTGGGGATGGCCGATACGCGTTAACGCAAGCAAGGCCGCGGCTGTGTATTCTGCCGGCGGATCGCTTGCGAATTCAAAAATCGTTTCGGACCAGATGGGCCGCGGATGGTCTGCCAGCACTTCGACGATCGTTTTTTTGGACGTCGGGGGTTCGGCCTTCAACACTTCCAGCAACGCCTGATGGGCGGCGGCGAACCGCGAATCGGCCAGACTGTCGATCGCCACGAACGAGAGGGGCTCTGCATTCTTACGGACGTACTGCAACAGTTTCTCGATCGCCTCGGGCTCGCCAAAATGACGAAGTGCCGCCAATGCCGCGGTCTGCATGTGCAATTCGTTGTCGTCGGCATATTTAAGAATCATGGGAAGTTCTTTGCTCGAAAGCCGACCGCCGCCGTTGGCCAGGGCCGCAGAACGGGTGAGCGGGTGTCCCGCATCGATCTCACGAATCAGTTCGTCGCGCGGGAGAACTTCATAGGCCGAACGGAGCGCAGCATTCACCGCCTGATTGGCGGTTTCGTGAATGCGCGTCTGTGGATCAGCCTGGTATTGATCGACCATCCCCCGCGAATCGGCCGGCAACTGACAGAGATGAATCTCGCGCATCGACATCGGCAACGAAGGAAATCGGGGATCGACGTTGTTGTTCGACCGACCGGCTTGCACAACCGAATATTGCAGCCAGTTAAAGAGCTGATTATCGATTGCCGGTGCGCTTTCGTCGAAGGCGATCACGGCCCTGACCACGCGATTGGCCGCCAATCGGTCGAGTTCGCCGACCAGCGAACCGACGTTGACGGTGTCGAGCGCGCCGGCGATGGTGAGAAATGCCAGACTGTTTTGAGGCCCGATCCGTTCGACGGTCAGCTGAAGCGCCCCGAGCGCAAACTGATTAACGTCGACTTCGAAGACGTTTTCGCCGAAACGCGTTTTCAACTCCATCGGCGGGATGTTGCTACCCTGGGGAAGATCCGTGAACAGCATCCACGTCGACGTCGTTCCTCCGGGGGGAACGGTCCATTTATCAGGAGTCTTCAAATTCTGTAATTGAAACTGCTGATTGTTGGCCTGAAACGAATGATATTGCATCGCGGGGACGATCTCGCCGATCTTGTGAACGGTTCCATCGACGTCGAGTTCGATTTCCTCGCGATGGATGACGATCGGATCGACTCCCAGATTGATATAGACCACCTTGACCGCAAAAAAACGGGCGGAATTCGAAGGGTCGTAATCGGTCGAACCGATATAAGGCGTTTCGAGCAGCGCGTATATCGAAGGTTTTTCGTCGGCATTGCCGTTCTTGGCGTTCTGCGACTTCTCGCTTTTGAGTTTGCGCAATTCTCCTTCGACTTTAGCCAGTCGCTCGAGCAGTTCCTTCAACAGAGCGGGATCGACGCTTGACGGGGGAACCTCGATGTCCGCCGACTCCGCCGCTTCCACCGGAGTCTCGACGTCCTGTTTTGCTGACGGCGCTTTGGGGACCGGCTTCTCCTGAGCCACCAGCGGCGACAGGGAAAGAGATGCCGATGAAACCAGGACTCCGATCGAAAGAATTTTCCAAATGGAGGATCGCATGGCGAATGGTTCTCTTTTCATCAGCGACAGAAGAATGTACCGGTTCGGGGATACCCGCTCGCACGTTCTCGGGAACTGCGACTCCGACACCGTACGGGACATGAACATTGTAGATTATAACAGGTCTGGGGGGCAAATCGTCAAAGGGTTCGCCCCCCAGACGGTAAAAAATAGGTGTGGAAATTGACTCCGCCGATGATCGACGTCATTTTTTCTCGAAATTGACAACAGTTGAAACCTCGGACAGCGGGGAACAGGTAGTAAAGGGGTAACGATCGACCTTTATTGCATTTCCATCTGGTAAGTGATCACCATCATGCAACAATTCCGACGACAACCATGCCGAGGGAACCACCGAATGCTGCCCATTGTCAATCTCTCGAAGGGATTGCGTTGCTGGACATTCGGTATTTGCCTCGTTTTCGCCGTCAGCGGCACGTTTGTTCGTATCGGCTACGCCGCAGAGGGGGCCAACGCTTCCGAAACGCTCGAATCGATGGTCGCGCCACAAAGCTGGCTGACGATTTCCCTTCATCGACCGTCGCAACTCTTCGAAAATCAGATGGTGCAGCAGCTCTACGCCGCAGCGCTGCAGAGCCGACAAGTACAATCCGCTATAAATTCCGATCAAGCCGATCTGTATCGCAAAATGATCGAACTCGTCGAGCATTCGACCGGCGAGACCTTTAACACCGGCCTGCAGAAGTTGACCGACGGTGGTCTGTATGTGGGAGTTTCAGGCGACAATCCTCCGCGCGTCGACGTCGCGATTGGTGCTCAGGATGAAGCGGCACTCGCGACGTTCGTCACGCAATTCGAGACCTGGGTCATCGGTCGTGTCGCGCCTCAATTGACGGGGGAGTCGCTTCCCACCATGACATACGGCAACGTAAAGTACCGCGCATTAGGACCGGCGCGTTATGCGGTCGTCGGCAATGTGTTACTGATGTCGAATCGTGAAGAAGGGCTGCATGAACTGATCGACCGCAGCCGGCATCTGAATACATCGGCGTCGGCATCAACAACCGTCGACGCTCCCCTTGCCCGTCTGGTGATCGCAGGAGATAAACTTCGCAGCACTCCGAACCTGCAAGCCGCTCTCGGCTGGCCGGCTAGCGATCCGAATCTTGTGACGTTCCTCGGCGGCTGGCTCGACGCTCTCCGGCGCTGCGAGCATTTCGACGTCTCTCTGCACGCGACAAGCAGCGAGATGAATGTTGTTGCGAGTCTGCCTTATCAATCCTCCTCTTCGGCGGCGTTTCAAGAGACCGTCGGACTCGAAGGGTATTTTGCTCCCGTCGACGGGCCCGGTATCGCGCCGCTGCTTATACCGGAAGGAACGATCTATTCGTCGAGCTGGTATCGCGATTATCGTGCGCTGTGGAATCAGCGGGCCGATTCGGTTATTCCCGATGTTCTCAAACGGGTCGAAGAGGGAAATGAGCTGACCAAAACTCAGTTTTCCCAATTCGGTGTGCAGGCAACGCTGAGCGAACTTCTCTCGACATTGGGACCGCAATTTCGTTCGGTCGTGGCACGGCAATTCGGTTCGCCTTACAACGTCGAACTCAACGAACAGTTCCCGGCGGCAGCAATCGTCATTCGCCTGCAGGATGAAGAGGGCTTTCGACGTCATTTCATTCCACTGCTTAAGACATTGAATTTAATCGCCATGTTCTCACAGGCTCAGATGGTCACTCAGTCCGAGAAATACCGCGACGTTGATTTGAACGTGCTGATGTTTGCCGACGACGAGCAGGCCGTCTCGAAAGGAAATCGCTTTCGCTTTCATTTCAGTCCCACGTTCTGTATTTCTCACGGCCACTTTCTATCCGGGTCGTCGGTCGACCTGATCAAGCGGCTGATCGATGAACTCGACATCGAAACGACATCTGCATCCTCATCGCAACCCGCTGCGGGAACGACCGAATTGCAAATGCTTTCTGCCGCAGAAGCCGATGTCGTCGTGCGGGAACTGCGACAACAAATCGTCTATCGGCTGCTTATCAGTCAGGGACTGGCAAAAGAAGTCGCCGAAGGGGAAGCCGATCTGTTCAGCAAAGTCTTAAAGTCGATCGGCACGGTGACGACCGCAGCGACGCGGTCCCCCGAACGTTTTGAATATCAGTTGCACATCAAACATCCGGCACACACATCCGAATAACGAGTTCGTCGCGGTGACGCCGCGTTCTGAGGGAGAGGTTTGTCCCATGCCCGAAACACAATCGCCATCCGCCGCGCAAGACGCCGGTTTACAGGAATTTTTGCACATTCCTCCAGAGTTGTTATGGCAGCCGTATGTTCCGAATGCGTCCGATCCCTGGGACGCGGTCAAGGTGGCGCATTTGTATCGCCGTACGTCGTTCGGAGCCTCGTACGCTGAAATTCAAGCCGGTCTAAAAACCGATCCCGAATCACTTGTTCGCCAGATCCTGAATACTTCGCGAAACAAGAATGACGATGACGCCATCGCCTTCGAACACGACACCCGCCAGATGACGGCGATGGCTCTGGATAGCGGCAACTCGCGCGAATTGCAGGCCGTCTGGCTCTATCGCATGTTGCATTCTCCTCAGCCGTTGCTGGAGCGAATGACGTTGTTCTGGCACAACCATTTCGCGACGTCGAATGCCAAAGTGCGCAATCTGCGGTTGATGCAACGTCAGCAGGATTCGCTGCGAAACCATGCGCTCGGCAGCTTCGACGACCTGATGCAGGAAATGACGTTCGACCCCGCAATGATCATCTGGCTGGATGGAAACACCAACCAGAAAGGGAAACCGAACGAAAACTACGCCCGCGAGATTTTCGAACTCTTCAGCCTCGGCGTGGGGAACTACTCCGAAGCCGACATCCAGGAAGCGGCCCGCGCACTGACGGGCTGGAGTGTCGTAAACGACGAAGCTGTCTTTCAGTCCCCGCTGCACGACGCGGGTTCGAAATCCATTCTGGGAGAGACCGGCCGCTGGACAGCGGGAGACGTCGTCCGCATTGCGCTGGCGCAACCCGCCTGTCCGAAGTTTGTCGTCCGCAAGTTGTTCCGAGAGTTCATCAGCGATTCGCTCGAACCGACCGACGAGATGATCGCCCCGCTCGTCGAAGAGTTCCGGCAACGAAATTATGACATCGGTTGGATTGTGGGACGTATGGTGCGAAGTTGGCTCTTCTATTCACCGCTGGCGATCGGACAGAAAGTGAAGAGCCCCGTCGATTTTCTCGTCGGTTCGGTGAAATCGCTGGAAGGAACCATGTCGCTCGTGCAAATGGCAGAAACGTGTCAGACGCTCGGACAGAATCTGTACTTCCCTCCCAGCGTGAAAGGCTGGGACGGCGGATACCTGTGGCTCAACTCGACGACGCTGCTGCAACGGCAGAATATGGCGTTTTCGATTGCGGGCAACACGCGCACAACCGATCCTGCGCAATTAACAGAAAAATACAACATCGAAGGAGACGAAACGACGGCAACGTTTTTTCTCGACCTGTTTCTGCAACAGCACGATCCCGAGATCGTCGCCGAGATGACACGCTACTTGCAGGAAGAACGACTGAAGCTCAAGACGACATTTCAATCCGACTCATCGCGAGAGGCTCAACTCGCGCGGAAAGCCGCTCACCTGACGATGACGATGCCGGAATACCAGTTAAGTTGATTCGAAAAACGGCGTTCGCGAGGGGGATAATGGCGAACCCTCACGTCGTCAAGATGGTGAATAAACCAATTCATAAGGAGCATGGCCATGCAATTGACTCGACGCGATCTTCTGCTGGGATCTACCGTGTGGGGTTGTGCCGCGGCGATGCCGTCGGTCTTTCGGCGTGCGGCGTGGGCTGCTCCCCCAGCCGATGCCGCCGGCGCGAAAGATACCATTCTGGTCGTCATTCAGCTGAGCGGCGGAAACGACGGTCTGAACACCGTCATTCCGTTTGCCGATCCGGCGTATGCCGCCGCCCGTCCGGTGCTCAAGCAAACCAAAGACAAGCTCGTATCGGTCAACGACGACGTTGGTTTGCATCCTGCACTGACGGGTTTCGGTCAATTGCTCGAAAATTCACAACTTTCGATCGTGCAGGGAGTCGGTTATCCGCAACCGAACCGTTCGCACTTCTCGTCGATGGACATCTGGCATAAAGCAAGCCGCGAAAAAGAGCAGACGTACGGCTGGCTCGGCCGCACGTCGCCGCTCGTCGGTACGTCGGGGGCATCGCTGTTTATCGGCGAAGGACAGGCCCCGCTCGCGTTGTACGGTGCCACGGGGCATCCGCCGACGATTCGTCATCTCGACGATTTTCAGCTTCGGGTTGCGGCCGGCGAGAACGACGATGTCCGCAAACGCGAACTGATTCAGCAGTTTGCCAGCCGCAACCTCAAATCGAAAAGCCCGCTCAACAAACTTGTACAGGAATCGGCTCTCGAAACGTATCGGGCGTCAGAACGCATTCGCGAAGCGACGCAAAACTACCAGACCCCCGTCGCGTATCCCGACACCGAACTGGGACAACGATTGAAGCTGATCGCACAACTGATCAACGGCGGCATTTCGGAACGTATTTTCTACACGTCTCTCGACGGCTTCGACACGCACGCCGCCCAGTTGCCGTTGCACGAAAGTCTGATGTCGACGCTTTCCGGCGCGGTTGCAGCCTTTCAGCAGGATGTGAAACATCATGGCCACGAAAAACGGGTCGTCACGATGACGTTTTCCGAATTCGGCCGTCGGGTTAAGGAAAACGGTTCGCTCGGCACCGATCACGGGGCCGCTTCGCAGATGTTTTTCATCGGCGAAGCGATCATCCCGGGAGTGATTGGCGCCCATCCGTCGCTCACCGATCTCGATGACGGCGATCTCAAGTTTCACACCGACTTTCGTAGCATCTACGCGACCGTTCTCGAAGAATGGCTCGGCGTCGACAGTGTCCAGGTTCTCGGCGAACGATTTGCACCGGTGAAATTGTTCGCCCATCAACAGCAGTCCGTTTCGTAACCGTGGGTGCATCCGATAAATGGTGGAAGTTACTCGGGTGGCCAGGACAGCTTTGTGTCCCGGTCGCTTGGCGACAAGAGGTTTTCTCAGCCGAGGTCTTCGACCTCGATCCGGCCTCACAGCGGCCAGCTACAAAGGCATAACGGAAGGGACCACCAGTTAACGGAGGCACCCGTAACCGTTCTCTGAACGGCTCGTCTTTGATTTGCCGCGGGCAATCTCGTACGATTCAAGATTCATCAACTTTCGAACCATCGTACGACTCAACGGCGAAACATTGTTCATGAAACGCATTTGTATTTACTGCGGCTCTCAAGTGGGGAAAGACCCAACCTATCGCGAGTCGGCCCGTGAACTTGGCACGCTGATGGCCCGCCGTGGCTCGGGATTGGTCTATGGCGGGGGGAGCATCGGTCTGATGGGCGTCGTTGCCGATGCCCTGCTCGCTCAGAATGCGGAAGTGATCGGCGTCATCCCCGATGCACTGGCGACGAAGGAACTGATTCATCCCCACGTCGCAGACATGCGGATCGTCCGCACGATGCACGAGCGTAAGGCGCTGATGGCCGAACTTGCCGACGCGTTCATTGCCCTCCCCGGCGGGTACGGCACATTCGAAGAACTCTTCGAAGCGATTACGTGGAACCAGCTCGGCCTGCATCGCAAGCCGATCGGCCTGCTGAATGTTGCCGGATATTTCGATCCTTTCGTGCGGGTGATCGATCACGCCGTTCAGGAAGGGTTCGTCAAGCGTTCGCAGCGCGACCTCTTCGTCGTCGAAGAACGTCCGCTGACGTTACTCGATCGCATGCAGAACCACACGATTCCGCCGCAGAAGCCGATCATTTCTCAGGACGAGATGTAAACGTCGGCGTTCGCGGCGTACCGATGGCGGCCGAAAACCGTCAATCGGCGTTCGTCACCTTTTTGGCTTCGACATTCAGATCATCGGCCGATAAGGGAATCGAAACCGCCTGCAGGATTTCTTTGGTCTTGTCGCTTTGCACGAAGGCAACGATTTGCAGGTTGTTCAAGTCCAGCGGCTTATCGGAGAACTCGACATCCTGCCCTTCTTCGAACGCCTTGAGATAATTGCCCAGCCGCGTTTTCAGTTCGTCGACGTTAATCGACTGCTGCACGTCGGGTTTATCGGCGGTGACGGCAATTCCCTCGGCCCCTCCGAGCATCGCCCGCACGACCATCTCGTGAAAGCGAATTCCATTCCCCGCCAAAAAGTGAACTTCCTTTTCGGCGAGAACGATCCGCAGGCGGAGATCGCCGACCTCAGCGGGAAGTCCACCGACATTCGCCGAAACGGAGAAATCGGGAGCGGTTCCACTCGCTTTGAGATCGATGGTAATCTCGCTGGCGTCGCCGAGCTTTTTCACGATCTCTTCTTTTAATCGATTGTACCCGCTTAGAGTTTGGGGAAGGTAACCCCCGACACCTTCAACCGGTTTGCCATCAAGAAACGCCGCTGGGGTACCTCTGATCGGGTAATAGTTAAAGCGGGCTTCGCTGTCTTCATTCGACAGGGGATCGGGACCGGGAATATGCTGATGGTAGCGAATGACCAACAGGTCGCTGGGTGAGAAGGCGACTTCGAGTCCGCCGGTCGCGACGTCAGCAGCAACACATGGCGGGCACTCTGCTCCGGTGAACAATTCGACGAGTTGCACGCGGTTCCCGTTGAGAGTCGAATCCTCGGGCGCTTTGACAAAGCTATGAATTCGTTTTCCGTAGACTTCGTCGAGATACGCCTCCAGGCCGTCGGTATTGCCATGTTTTTCGTTCCACAATTTTTCGAGCGTTTCGCTCGGCATGGCCTGTTGTTTGGCCGGGTCGATCTGAAGGAAGTTTTCCAGCATGGGAAGCGAAGCGAGTTCGGCATACAGTGCGATGGCGTCGTCGACTTTCCCCGATTTTTCCATCTGTTTGGCGAGTGTAAACGTGAGATTGGGATCAAACGGGTTCTTATCGTGAAACCCCTGTAACTTGTCGTAGGCAGCCTGTTGGACCTCGGCGTCATCGCTTTCGAGATCATGCATCGCAATTTCGACGTTGGCTCGATCGCGGCCCATTTCGATTTTCGATTTTATGTCTTCCATCCCCGCCGGAACCGAATTTTCGATTTCGTCGAAAACTTCGATGGCGTATTCGGGCAAATTGCCGGTAAACGCCAGCAGAATGGCCCCTTCGAGACGGGCATCGAATTCCATGCGAGATCCCCAGCGCTTTGCATTCTCGACGTACTCGCCGTAGATCTCCTTCACGACATCGGCTTCGAGATTACTTTCTTTGCTCGAGGCGATCAGCTGTTTATAGACTTCGAGGCTGATCGGACTTTGATTGTATTTCTGGCAGAAGTCCCGCATGGCTCGAACAGGGTCTTCGCTCTCGACAACCTTCTGCAACACTTTACGTCCGGGAGGAGTTTCATCCGGTTTGTTGTGCGCCTTGAGGTTTTTCTCTTTCGTGGGGATCAGTCTCATTGTGTTCGTGTCGCCGCCAGGAATAAGCAGGTTGCCGTACACGATGCCATCCTGCAGCGTTCCCTCGAAATCGAGTTTCAGTTCGGCTCCTTCATCTCCCTCCGAAAACGTAAATGCAAACGAGGCCGACGTCTTGGTCAACTCTCTCACCTCGAGCGTTGAATTGCTTTCCATCTCGGGGAGACTGGCAACGACTTTCAGATCCCGCTTCTTGCCGTCGGGGGCCGAGGCATCGTCGGTGACAACAACTTCGAGCAGCCAGAGATAGAGATCGCCTCCGCCGTTACTCATGACGGCGAACCAGCGGCCGGTCAGTTCAGGGCGTTTTTCGAGGGGAGCCTTCGGTTTGTTTTCGTCGATACGATCGGGAGAGGGAGGCACAAACGGGTTGTCCGAATCTTCATCGTCGGCCATTTCTTCGGCTGATGCTGTGGTGACGTCGTCCGGCTCGTCCGATTCGATTTCGGCTGTGGCGTTTTGTTCCCCGGATGAACCCGCTTCGTCAGACGGTGCCGCCGTCACCGGCGGATCGACTTTCCCCTTGGCGACGTCTGTACCCGCCGTGGTCGTCTTGCTTTCGTCACCCGACTGTCCACATGCCGAGATCAGGAATATCAGACCGAACGCAAGAATCCCACGGTGAAGAATGGAAGACATGAAGTTGACCTTTTTTATTGAGGACTTCGGCAATTGATTCCCACGGCATTTGATATCGTTCACAAAACGAGATTGCCGAATGATTGAGATTGTTCCGGCGATGACGATGCAATACCCGGCCGAAATTTCGGGAAACCATGTACAAACTTAACGGAGAACGATCGCGGGGTAAACCATCAACGCCTTTTCAGATGTTCGAACGATGTCGGCCCCTCCGAATTATTCATTACAGATACAGAGGAAGTGTATAGCGTTCGCAGAATTCAGAAAAGAGGGATTCTCGAACGGGAACGATGATGGCCGTTCGATTGCCGGCATTCTCCGACGGAGAACCGATCGCAACGGTCATCCCCGTCAGATATCAGCCGAAGGTTCGGCGGACTGACCGAGAATGCGCTTTTCGTTCAACACTTTATCGAAATCCAGAGCATGTTTTTCGAGCATGACGATAGCAGCACCGAAATCGCCGCCATAATTGAGGTAACGGGCGCCACGGTCGTAGAAATGTTTCACGAGTTCAGGGCTGGCGACGGGCAATCCCCAGTTCTTGCCATGTTTTTTCGCGGCGGCGGCAACGCGGTCGATGGCGTCTTCAAAAGTCCATCCCAGATTCTTCGCGTGCTTGATCCGCAACTGCAAATCAGCCGGACCGATGAACAAGACGTCGACTCCCTCGACGGCGGCGATTTTCTCGACATTCTCGACCGCTTCGATCGTTTCGATCTGCACGGTGAGAAACGTTTCGCGGTTCGCCTCGTCGGTGTAGCCGGGCCCTCCCTGAATGATGAAATCGGTATCCAACCCTGCGCCATCCAAGCCGCGATCGCCGATCGGCGGAAACTTCAGCGACTGGGCCAGCATGTGGGCTTTTTCAGGAGTCGAGACATGCGGCACCATGATGCCGCTGGCCCCGTCTTCGAGATAGCGGTACAACCGTGTCTTTTCGAGTGTCGGCACGCGGACCATGCAATCGATGTCGAAGAGGTGGAAAAAGGCTAAAATCGCCTGCACTTCGCGCTGTTCCATCGCTCGGTGTTCGAGGTCGAGCCAGATGCAATCGAACCCTTGATGGGCAGCGTGCCGCACGAACCCGGGGTTTAATAAACCGCCGAGAGCGACAGAACGAACGGGACGACCTGCACGAAGTTTGGCTAACGTCTTGCTGCGGCGCACGAAAGAGGCTCCTCAAAAATGCCGGGATCTCACGGATTTACGATGCCCCGACATCATAGCAGCCTCTCCCCCCTGGGTGTCCAGCATGGGGCACGGTAATTTGGGGATTGGGGATTGGGGCTCGGGAGGGTAGCCCGGACAGCTTTGTGTCCGGGTCGCGCAGCGATAAGAGGAAATCGACCGTTCGAATTTGGGGACTTCCGCTCACGCTGTGCGCTGTTGCCACGCTGGCCCAATGAACAAGAAAAAAATCATCCAGAACAAAATCGATGACACCATCGGCACTAAAGCCGTATGAATCCACGCTCGCAAATAGTCATGTCCCAATTCGGCAATGATTGGTTGTACCAGATCATCGCCAGGATGAATGAGGATTGCCGTCCATTCACACGATAAAAAGACAGGAATCAAACCGAGCCATCTGTTGAAAAGCGAGACCGCGAAAATAATCCCCGCCATCACAAGAGAAAACGTGATCTGTGACGACCACATTTCTTCGACGCTCGGCATCTTGTCGACGATTTCGGCGAGAATGGAAAACGACGAAAATGCCATGTCATCTTATCCGCGAAAATGGTTCAGGATCGCTTCCGCACAATCAACGTCCCCAGCGCGAAAAATACGGTTGCGAAGCAACAGGTACTGCCGAACCAGTCGCCGTATTTGACGTATAAGCTGGTCCGAGCATCGAGCGGCACGTCGCTGATAACCAGCGCGTTCAGCGATTTGTGCCAGCGCCCCCAACCGGGCTTTGCCAGGCTCTTGCGTCCCTTTTGATCGCCGTCGACAAACACATCGGGCTCACGAATTACGCCGTCGCCGTCGATGACGGCCGAGATGCCGGTGTTGACCGCCCGCACCATCGGCGTGCGGCATTCGACGGCACGAAACGCCGCCGTAATCAAGTGCTGATCGAGTTCGCTCGAACCGTGAAACCAGCCGTCGTTTGTGATGTTCACCAGCATATCGACGGGCCGTTTCTCGCCCGTTGGCCCGGTCGTTCCGTCGAGGTCGTGGACGATACGGCGGACGACATGCGGGACCGTATCTTCAAAACAGATAATCGGCGCAAACCGCCATTTTTGATAATCGCAGGCGACCGGACGTTCTCCCGCTTCCAGAGAAGCTCCATCGGGGATCGGCGTCATCTGCTTCAGCCAGGGGAACTGCTCGCGCAACGGAACATATTCGCCGAACGGAACGCGATGAATTTTGTCGTAGCGGGCCATCAGGCCAAGATCGGGGCGAACGAACGCCGCCGAGTTATACCGCCCGAATTGTTCGGGAGTCGCTCGATACGTTTCGAGGCCGATGATCAACGATGCTCCGGTCATCTGACTCATATTTCGCAGCACTTCGGGAACCGGAGAATCGTGCCAGCGTTCGACCGGGATAAACGGTGCCAGCGTTCTTAATTCCTTATCCGAAATCTTGCCGTCGATCTGCATCAAGGGCCAGCGAAACATCGTTTCGGGCCAGACGATCAAATCGGGTTGATGTTGTACTGCCACACCGGTCAACTGCTCGTGTTTCTTGAAAATTTCGGCGAATTGCCCGGGATCGTGCTTCAGCGAACTGACGAAATTGCCTTGCACCAGAGCCACGCGCGGCCCCGGTTGAAAATCGGCCTGTCCGCGACGGACATATCCATAACCGAGCACTAAAGCGAAGACCGTCATGCACACCGCGATCTGTAAGCCGGGGCGTTTCGTCGCGACAATCGCCTCATCAGCCGTCGTCAGTTGTGCGGGAGAAATCTTCCATCGTTGAAATACCGAAAACGGCACAAGACCGGCGATCCCGGCGGAGATCATCATCACGACAAAACTGACGCCGTACGCACCGGTGATATCGCTGATCTGAATCAAAGCGGTCCACCAGTATTGCGAATGCCCCAGCGAGTACCATCCGAAACCGGTCAGCAGATGCGAACGGACGAACTCAAGCCCGACGTACGTCAGCGGAGCCGCCGCGATGAGCGGCACGCGCAGCCGATGCACCGCAGTCCGTGTGATCGCCAGAAACAGCGGAAGATAAAGCGAGAGATACGTGCCGAGCGCCAGCCAGGCAAAGTACATGGCGGTATCCCCCAGCCGCATCCATTGCAGCATAGCCATCGTCGCGACCCAACCGCAGACCGCCGTGGCGAGATACATTCGCCGGGGGACGTGCTTCAACCGCACCAGCAGCAGTAACGGCACAGCCGCCACCCAGGCGAGCGGGCCGAAATCGAGAGGCGTGAACGAAGCCCACAACGCTCCCGCCGTCAGTCCCGAGGCGTACCATACGCCGCGAGCGGTGACAGGTGCGATCCGCGCCTGCTGAATGATTTCGTCGATCTTGGGATCGCGAACGCGGACGACAGGTTTGGGCTGATCGATAAGCATGGCAGTTGACATACCTTCCCTCCCTGGAAGGGTGAACGGGTGCCGAGATTTGAACGACGGCGAATTATAGTCGAAGTCGGTAAACAGGTCGATTAGAGTTCTTAGGCCGTATTGATGAAACGAAAATGTGGTATTGCAACGAACATTTGCCAGCCATTAGAATGAACTAACGTATCTCATTAAGAGGATAGATTCATGGTTGAAAAAAACCTGGACCAATTGATTCAACGGGCCGAAGCAGTTTACGCCTCGCGATTGCGTACGATTCTGGAACCCGATCATCTGAATGAATTTGTCTCCATCGAACCGGAATCTGGTGATTATTACCTGGGTAAGACTCTCAGCGATGCCATCACGGCAGCAAGAACGTCTCATCCCGGACGTCTGGTTCACACGATGCGAGTCGGCCACAAAGCCGCGGTTCATTTCGGGATGCAGTCGCGATGAACGGCCATGTCGACGAGGGAGGACGTTCGCTCGTTAAGATATCCCTATCTCCTTCAGATGTTGCCGCTCCCCACGAAATTCAGGCATGGATCGATACAGGATTTACGGGCGATCTAGTGCTTCCTGAAACTCTGGTAGAGGAATTGGCATTACCGTCATCGGGAACGGTCCATGCGATACTTGCCGATGGATCTCAAGTCGTATTGACAACGCATACGTGTTTGATCGACTGGTTCGGTGAACGACGACATTTAGAAATCCTGGCGAATGACGGGGAATATCCGCTTTTAGGTGTTGGGTTGCTGTTGGGACACGATCTGCACATCAGCTATCGATCGGGCGAGATTTCGATCGATTGATCTTCTCAATCGATCTTATTTTTGACCCACAATTTCGTCAAACAGTGTTCAAACGCAGGAAACGCAACGTCCGAGAACCAATCCGTGCGTATCCCGGCAAACACCTGAGGAAGATACTCCAGTAGTTCCCGATAACCTTCATACTCTTCGTCGATTTTCAAAACGGACTTGTCACTGCTCTGAAATTCAATGCAAATGATGTCGTAAACGAAAGCGTCGTCCTTAAATGCAACGATCTCTTTGACCTTCGTCCATGACATCGTCTCTGATAGATTTACGCCTGTTTCCGTCCACAGTCCTTGTGAATCGAAGTGTATGCGCGATATGTCGGACATTCAGTTTCCTTCGTTCCGATTGACTACTCCGCCGTTCCCAGGCTCCGCTCGTGAACACCAAACGTAGAAGCTCACGCTACTTCGAACGGCAGAGGACGACATTTTCTCGTAACGACGACCTTTACCGTCGAAAAATTGTCTTCCACGTTTGAACCTGTTGACGTGTCTCGTCGCCGAAACTTGCCATTTCCTCATCAGTCAGCAAACCGTATGAGTTCATGAGCGCCAAGTGTTCGATCATGCGCGAACGACTCATCCCGTCGAATGCCGCCGCGAGTTTCTTGTCGCGGTCTTGTATCAGTCCATAGATGTCGCCGTATCGTTCGTGATGGCTTTTCGACGTGTCGCATGCGATCAGTTGCAACTCGGCGAGTGTTCGCTCGCAGAAACGGTCGAGCGCAATGGGTTGGATTTTTCGGAAGACTTTCCAGTCGGCTTCAAGTATGCGGTCCCTCATCGGTTATCCAATTACCTCTTCGCCTCGGCATGTGCCAGCGCCGACTCCGATCGGCATCCGACAATCGCGGGGGCTTCGTGTATCAGTTCCTCATTTTTCAGTGCTTCGACCATAAACAACGCGAAGTCGACCCGGCGGGTGAGGTTGCTGCGGAGTATCGGATCACCTACATGGCGGCTCCAGACGGGAAGACCCTGGCTTTCTCCCTCTTCGAGGTTGCTGCCGCGAACCACGGTCCACTTCGTTTTACTCGCGAATATCCGCCGGCAGGCTTCGACCTGATCGTTCAAATCGGCAAATCGAAGCAGTCGGGCCAGCCAACCGAAGAGGGCGACCAACGTCAGAAACATCTTCGAATAGACATCTTTCCCGTCACGCGTGATGTGCCAGCCGCACGAGAAAATCAGCCGCGCACCCGGCTCGGCGTAATCGAGCACCGCCTGAGCCGTTCCCGAGGCGTAATTCTTCATGCCCCACGGCACCAACACGACGAGCACTCCATCGCACCCGGCGACCCCCTGCGCGATCACCCGGCGATCATCGGTTGCCCCCGGAATGATGGTCATTCGATCTTTGAACTCATCGAGTTTCGGCACGCTCTTTTCACGACAGACGCCGACCACTTCATAGCCTCGATCGAGTCCGTGCCGGATCATGTATCTTCCCAGTTTGCCGGAAGCACCGACGATACAGACTTTCATAAAAATTCACTGTTCTCTCTTGAAGCCATACTTATCGTACCTTCAAAGGATGATACGCTCCTCATTGTATGTCACTGCTCGAACACACTGGTCGATATCGGTCGCATCAAAGGGGAACATCCCTCCGAATTTAGCATGACTGTGCGAGAGATTCATCTCAATCGCGGCAAACGGCCATCGCTTCGATCTCGATCAAGAGTTCTTCGAAGGCGAAGCCCGAGACGCGAATCGCCGTCGCCGCCGGGCCCGGTTCGGGATAGAACTCTCGCGTAATGCGATCGACGGTCGCCGACGTTTCGGCGATCTGTGCCCAGTCACCGGGAGCATAATAATAGATGTAAAGTTTCGCGACGTCGCTTTCGTCGAGACCCGCCTCGGCGAGTGTGTTGTGGATGAAGCGGTAGACGTTTCGCGTTTGCGTCGCCATGTCTTTACCGACCGCTTTGGCCTTATTGTCGGCGGAGATCTGCCCGCCGATGAAAGCAAGATTGTTGATCCGCCACCCCTGCGTGAACTGGGAATTGGGAATACTCCAGTCCCAGTGATTTTTGGGATCCAGCCGCAACTTGTTCTTATCGCCGAGCATGCCGATTCCTTCGACCTGAATCAACTCTTCCGAATTCGGGAAACCGGTAATCCGCAAGCCTGCTCCAGCGGCAGAGGGGACCGACATATAACGCCGGCGGACGTTCGTCATTTTCTCCCAGTAGTCGGTGACATCGCGTCCCTCGCCGAAAAAGCGAAAGTACGTGTTCTGCCGCATCAAACTGTGCCGGTCTCCCCCGGCGGCCTGCAACATCGTATCGAGATTGCGAAACGCATGATCGGTCTGGATCTCGATGTCGCCAACGCCGAGTACGCGGCCTTGTTCATCGAGCGAACGCTGTCCGCCGACGAACACCATGTCGCCGACTTTCCAGCCATGCACGAACGGGAGTTTCTTGTTCCACGACCAATGCCCGTCAACCGTCAGGAGTTCTTTTTTCTCATCGACCACGGCCCAGGCGTCAATCTGAATGAGAGCCCCCTCGCGATTGAGGCCAACTCGCGTTTCGGTGGTCGTCGGTCCGGGATCGGTGAAATATCCGACGCGAACGGCGTTGAGTTCATCGAGAAACGTCGCGACGGCGGCATCGTCGCCGTCGCAGCTGAAATAGACATTATGCTTAACGACATCGTTCATACTCGCGCCCGCCTCGGCGAGCACACGTTTCAGCGAATCAAAGGCATTTCGTGCCTGTGTTGTAATGTCGGACCCGACGACGTTGCCGTCGGCGTCGAGAGACATCTGCGCTCCGACGAAAATCAGATTTCCGGCTCGCACGGCCTGCGTCGCCGTTCCACCGGCACCGCCGATGTGGTTTTGGGGAATGATGAGATCTTTTTTCACAACAGGAACCCTTTGACGAAAGAATGGAGTGACAACAACTCGCGGCGGGGAACTATATCAAACCCCCGTTCAGAATCGCCAGCGAGCAGATGAGAGGCCGATCGTCAGTCGTGTTCGGGATGCGCCGATTGTTCGTCAATCAGGTCGATCTGCTATGACTGACTCTTCGTTGTCACTGATGACGTCTTCGTCCGAGTTCCGGGCAATATTCGCAACCATGCACCAACGACGCCGATTAGAAGGGCTCCAAGCAATAGATAAGGGCGAGCCGCAAAAACTGCACTTTCTCCGGCCCTCGCTCCCACTGCTGAGGCATACTCCGGATCGTTTGCTCCAGCGATTGCACCTGCGACAGCTCCTACGACAACACAGGCACCGATGTAAAAGACGGCCATCCACATAAGAGCAATTAGAATACTTCTCATGGTTCCGAATCCCGTTTATAGAGGCTCCGTCAAAACCTCTTAAGAATAGTGAATAGGCAGGCGAGTTGAGTCCACCCCAGGAAAATATCG
>JAQCEJ010000049.1 GCA_027618475.1 Planctomycetota bacterium
GAGTCTCCTTGCCTTATTGGGCAGCTGAGACTCTCATAACATCTGGTTCAGGTTTTGGGGAGCATGCCACAAACAAACGATAGCAAATTTTGACTGGCTCGCACACGTCGCATGTGACTGATCTGACGAGGAGAAATAAGCAGCACAATTTTAGTCGCACAGCGTATGCGGGATGCACTTGGAAAATGAATTTGCTTGCGGCACTCCATCTTAGCAGGGGGGATTTATCAGGAGTTGTTTGTGTCTATCCGAACAACTCCATAATCGGCTTTCCGCTTGTCAGTGAACGTGAAATTCCACTGGCGTCTTGGGGATCGTTGATCGGGATGTCGAGCGCGTGGTAGATCGTCGCAGCGAGCTCTTCTGGGCGGACGGGGTCGGCGACGGGGATTTCGCCATACTTGTTAGACTTGCCGTACACTTTGCCTCCTCCGATTCCGGCACCCGCGATGATCGACGAGAAGCATTGCGGCCAATGTTGGCGTCCGGGGGGATCCTGTTTCAGCACATACGGAGTACGTCCGAATTCTCCTGTGACGACGACGAGGGTGTTCTCAAGCATGCCACGTTCGACAAGATCCTGAAATAACGCTGCGAGTGCCTGATCGAGTCGCGGCATGCAGAATCCCAAACCATAAGAGCCGTTGCCAAACGCATTCCCCATGCCCATGTTTCCACCGTGCATGTCCCAACTGCTGCTGGGGGGGCCAGCTTTGTCATGTTCGGCCTGGCCAGTCCAACCATTGACAGTCACGAATCGGACACCCGACTCGACCATTCGCCGTGCAAGAAGGAGATTCTGTCCGAGTGGATGCATGCCATATCGATCGCGGACATCGACTGGTTCGCGGTTGAGTTCAAACGCGTGCCGGCCTTCGGAGCGTGTCATCGCATCGTATGTTTTTTCGCGCAGGTCGGACCAGTCTTTTACGTACTTGTCTTTATCGAGCCGGGAGGATTCGAGCAGCCGCAGCAGAGACTTGCGATCACCAAATCGTTCTTCGTCATACGATTCATAAATCTGGGGCGGATTGAATTCATTCATAGCGGGGTGATTGTCTGCCGAGCCGACGAACAGAGGCGCGTACGCTGATCCGAGGTAGCCGCCGATGCCGATGTTCGGTGCGCAAAAGACGGGATCTCCCACACACTTGATGAGCCACGCATTCGATATAAAGTTTCGCGTGCTCGGCTTGTGTTTCGAGACGAACGAACCGAGATAAGGTTGCTCGTTCGGTTGCCCCTGCTGAACTCGCTTCTCGGACTGACCGCTGAGCAAGTTGTGCATCGCATCAAAATGATTGCTAATCGCCCCAGGATGCGACATCGAATTGATCAGCGTGAAATGATCGGTCCACTTTGCCAATTCGGTGTGCATTTCGTTGATGAGCATTCCCGGCACTTTGGTGGCGATCGGTTCGTAGGGTCCACGGTAATCAATAGGAGCGTCGGGCTTCATATCCCAAGTATCCACATGGCTTGGACCGCCGCAGAGCAACACGAAGATGCACGACTTATCCGAAGCGACGGCATTCCCCGATGCATCAACCTTGTCGCTTCCCATCACGATACCGGGCATCCCAAGACTGAGCGCTCCTAACCCACCTGCGATGAGGGCCTGCCGTCGGTTCATTTCAAAAGCGTTCATGCACGAATTCCCCTTTTTTTCGCGATTCGAAATCGTGTAACCTGATCCTATCCGTTTTCAAACGGGTCGGTCTACCAACACGTGGGTCAGAGATGCGGCATCACCAAGGAAATTTCTCGGATAATCCTCTATTAGAACGTAGTCGATTCCCCACGGCAATACCATCATCGATGACTATCAGGTGAATAATACCCTTGCTCCGGCCATTCGAGTAACTGTTACGGGTCAGATCGACATTGGTCTGTTGTTATTGTGTTTGAAGCGTCAAAATTCGAGATGCAGGAAATCGACTTCCGTGGCGATTGGTGTGTGATTAGGATACCATCGCAGAGGGCATGGTAATTGTGGCCAATTGTTCGATTGTTGGCTTCAACTCTTATCAGGTTGTGACGTGACAAGCGTTGATTGCCTCGACCCATTCCAAGTCTCTCCTGGCACTCTATGTTCGCTGGAATTCGGGTGTTATAGTCGTTGAAATGCGGGATTTTCATCAGTTCGGACTAAATCGTGAATAAGGGAAGTCGCCGTGAACATCCACAACGAGTCGCACGACGATTTTAGTAGAGGCATTCCCATCCGCCGACAGGTGCCATTGCTTGATCATCTTTGCATTCGTCCTATCTTGATCGCTCATGGTGAGGCGGAGTTTGAAATCACGGTAGACGATCCGCACCTGCGGACTCTCGGCCTGTTGCACGGCGGTGTAGTCGCTACGCTACTCGATACCGCCATGGGTTCGGCGGCATTTTCATTGGTTTCCACCGATCAGCATGTCGTTACCGTGCAGCTCAACGTAAATTTCATTCGTGCGGCAGAGAAAGGTGACGTGCTTATCGCTAAAGGACATGTTCGTCACGGAGGGCGAAAGACCATTGTCTCGGCTGGGGAAGTGCTGAATGCGAACGATGAACTGATTGCGATGGGAACCGCAACGTTTATGGTACTGCCGGCCCCGAAAAAATGACATTTCTCATTTTTCTTCACAGCGGGAATTGCAAAACTAGACGAGAGGAACATCCACTGATGAAAGCTCGATCCACACTCTTCATATTGAGTTTGCTCTCATTCCTCTCTCCCGTTGAAGCACGCGTCGTTCGTCTCGAAATTGAACAGCGAGAATCGTTTGCCGGTGGACACGAATTCGGCACCGTTGGAGCGTACGAGCGAATTACCGGAAAGGCGTTTTGCGAAGTCGATGTCGGAATTACGGCAAACGAGCAGATCGTCGACCTGAAACTTGCACCACGCAATGCTGTAGGCATGGTCGAGTTTTCGACTGATTTCTTTCTGCTCAAGCCGGTGGAGATGGATCGGGGCAACAAACGACTGCTGTATGACGTCAACAATCGCGGCAACAAGCTGATGCTAGGGGCGTTCAACAACGCCGGGGGAAATGATCCACAAACGGTCGAAGACGCCGGCAACGCATTTCTGATGGAGCAGGGGTACTCGCTGTTGTGGTGCGGTTGGAACGGCGACGTTCTCCCTGGCGGCGGACGGATGCAGATTTCTCTACCAATTGCGATGGAAAACGGAGAACCTGTGAAGGGAAAAGTGTTCGCCGAGATCTGCGTACATACTCCGACGTATCATCAGCCGTTGTATTGGGGGAATTCCGATCCGTATCCGGTACTCAATCCGGATTCTGCCCGTCTCACAGTCCGTCCTTATCGCGAAGCAGAAGCGAATGATGTTGCACGTACCGAATGGGACTTGGGTCGCTGGGAGAATGAAAAACTCATTCGTGATAACACGTTTCTGTATCTGAATAACGGATTTCAGCCAGGATTCATTTACGACCTGCTCTACGAAACGGAGGGATCGCGAATCACGGGGCTCGGTCTTGCAGCAATACGCGATGTGGTGTCATTCTTTCGTTATCGAGGATTTGACGTCGAACGGACCGTCAATCCGCTGCATCCTTACATTGAATACGCATATGGATTTGGCATTTCTCAATCGTCGCGCGTACTCAATCAAATCGTTCATGAAGGATTCAACAACGATGAAGATCAACGAGTTGTCTTTGACGGTATTCTGTCGCACGTCGGCGGATCGGGGAGAGGGATGTTTAATGTTCGTTTTGCGCAAACGACGCGGCACGGAAGTCAGCATGAAGATTTGCTCTTTCCGTCTGAACGATTACCCTTCACAACAGTTGAGCAGACGGATCCTGTCACAAGTTCGATCGGTTCGTTACTCGACGAGGCGAAACGCATCGGACAGATGCCGAAAATTATGTTCACGAATACGTCCACCGAATACTGGTGTCGTGGAGCGTCGTTGCTGCATACCGATGTGACGGGCAAAGTCGATGTGCCGCTGGCGGCTAACGTGCGGCTGTATTTCATCGCCGGGGCGCAGCATGGGAATTCGTCGTCGCTCGAAAAACCCGGGTTTTTGCAGCCGGGGAACGTGCTGGACCATCGTCCGATATTGCGAGCCATGCTCGTGCACCTCGATCGCTGGGTGAGTGAAGGCATCGCGCCGCCAGAATCGAGGTATCCACGCATCGCTGATGGCACGCTGGTGGATCTCGAAACGTATCGGCAATCCTTTCCGTCGTCGGATTTGTTTCGTGCTCCGGAAGTGATGTATCAACCCTATCGGCTCAACTTCGGTTCTCGCTGGGAGAGCGAGGGGATCGCGGATGTCATTCCTCCTGAAATCGGTCGACCGTTTCACACGCTCGTTCCTGACGTAGATGACGACGGTAACGAGATCGCCGGGATTCGCTTGCCCGATGTCGCCGTACCGTGGGGGACATTTACCGGTTGGAATCGTCGCATAACCTCACAGATCGGCCGTGACGTTCTAGGCCGTTGGGAGGGTTCGACATTGCCGTTTCCACTCACTCCCGAACAGCGCGAGAAAGAACATGACACCCGATTCTCAATTCTCGAACGGTACCCCGAACAGCCCGATTACATGTCGAAGATCAACAGTACCGTACAAGCTCTCGAAGACGAGGGAATGATCCTTCCGATGGACGCCGAATCGATGCGTGAACAGGCTGGGAAACGGAAATTCTGGGACGCAAATCGATAGAACTGGTTTCATAACCTGCTTGGCGACGGAATGATCGTTCAAATGACAGCGAGAACTCCGCCGTCCAGAGGGGGCTTGAACGGCTTGTAGAGAAAATCGGCGAACCTGGTGACGCGCAGAAGTCGAGTGACTATGATCCGGATGTTCGTCAATATGATTTCGAGACTGCAGGAGTGTTCCGATTCGTGTCTGACTGGAACGAATCAAAGTAATATCGGCATTTTCCGGACAGACAGGAGACTGTGCAGAAAATGAAACAATCGTATTCAATTCAATCTGATTAACGATGAGGACGACATGAAGTTGTTTCAATCTTTGAACGGGAATAATGTGACGCTGGTTTTTAGATTGATGATTGCGTCGCTGATTATTGTAGACGCAATTGTGTCAAATGCACAAGAATCGACGTTACTGGACGATCACTCGATCATGTTGGCACAGCAGGGAAGAGGTTCGTACCGGGAGCGCCGCAGTAGTTTGGGACGTTTCAATCGGTTCAGACAGAATTCCTCCTTGAGCATCGATACACCGATGGCGCCGCCGGAGTGGGCACTTCTCGAGCGCGAATTGTTGCGGGCAAATGGCGAAGCATGTCGTGCGTTTTACGACAAGTATTTCGACGATCGCGGTTACTTGCTATGCGTCGAGCGCTGGGGGGCCAATGATGGTCCAGACGACGCCATTGAATGTTTGCAAAACTGGCCGATCTTGTATGCACTGGGGGGGGATGACGACGTCGATGCCATGACGCGTCATGCCTGGGAAGGGCATCTGCGTCAATACACGCTGGCGAAGACGACTGAAGTACCGATGGCCCGTGACGGGATGTATTTCAAAGAGTTTCCCGTGATGATCGACTGGCTGCATCTCTCGGAGGGGCTGACCGTCTTCAGTTATATGGGAATGTCCGACCCCGACGATGACTCCTGGCGTGCGCGGACAAAACGTTATGCGGGCTTCTACACTGGTGAGGATTCCACGGCCCCCAATTACGATCCCAAGAACAAGATCATTCGGAGCATGTGGACAGGCAGCAAAGGGCCGTTGCTGCGGCCGGCGACTCCGCTGGATTGGGCCGGTGATCCCATCGATATCGAAGGGCGATTCAATCCGCTGCATGGCGAAAAAACGTTCGCGCAGTTTCTCGAACATTATCGCGAATATACCGACGTGGTCGGCGATCATCCTTCCAATCTGCTGGCGACATCGCTGGCACTCAACGCCTATATGCTCGATCACGAGCCGAAATACAAAGACTGGATTCTCGAATACGTCGGTGCATGGAACGACCGTATCGCGGCCAATCAAAATATCATCCCGTCGAAAGTAGGGCTCGACGGCAAGATCGGAGGCGAATCGGGAAAATGGTACGGCGGCACCTATGGATGGGGCTTTACCGTCACCGTGCCGCAGGATGGCACGAAAGCACACCGCAACACTGTCGGTATAGGCTTCTTTGGATTCGCTAACGCATACCTGTTGACGAGTGACGATAAGTATCTCGACGGATGGCGGCGACAAATTGACGATATCAATAGCCATTTCAAGATGGTTGAGGGACAAAAAATGTACCCTCGGATGTTTGGAGATCGAGGGTGGTATGCGTATTCGGCGAGCCCCTATCAAACTGGTGCGCTGGAGATTTACTTTCTCACGCAGAATCCTAAAGACAAGGGCAGGGTGCGCAGCCGCGCCTGGCTCGACTGGCTTGACGGCAAGAATCCCGACTATCCTGTTCGTGCACTCAAGGGAGACTGGGAAAGAGTTCGGTCGCAGATCGCCCGCATGAACGCCGATCCGACGACACCCGACACGAGATTGGCCGACGACCCGATGGTCTTTAACCCGGCGAGCGTCAATTCGCTCGTCGAACTGATGTGGGGTGGAATTCCGGGAACGAAAAACTCAATGACTATGCTTGCCGCCGTGCGGTATTTCGATCCCGATGAATTGCGTGCCGGTTTGCCAGACGATGTGGCAGCACTCGTCGAAAAGATTGCGCCTGAGGGAGTGATCCTCTCGCTGGTCAATCTCGATCCCGTCGCCTCGAAAACCGTCATCGTGCAGGCGGGAGGATACGGCGAACACCAGATCACGACGGCGTCGATCGGCAATCGGAATGTGAATGTGAACGCGCCGTATGTGACCATCCATCTCGCCCCCGGAGCCGGCAGCAAGGTGAAGATATTGACGAACCGTTTTCGAAATGCCCCGAGTTTACAGATGCCCTGGAACCGTTGATGTGGCATGCGAAGTCACCGTCTAGAACGTCTGCGACGGATACCGTTGATCGTCTTCCCGCTGATGCTGTTGGGAGTCGAGATTCTCGGACTGACACCGTTTGTGGAGTTTCGTTCCGGGCCGATGATGTATCTGGCGAACGCCGCATTATTGCAATCGGTGGTGCTGGGAGTCGTGATTTATCTCACACTGCGTGAGTCGATAACCGACGAAACAGGCTCGATTGAAAATCCACCCGCTATGCCGCCAAGTTACGTGTGGCGTGGGGCGTTGTGGTCGGTGTTGCACATGCTCCTGTACCTGTTGTGCGTGATGCTCACGATCTGGTGGAACGATGTGTTCCGCGACCACAAGGACGACTGGTGGAACTGGGGTGTCCCCGCGGCGTGGACCATGCTTGCATTGGGTGTGGCGATGTCGGCATGTCGCATCGTCTTCACCCGCAAGAGGTTCTTCAAGGAACTTTACCCACAATGGCCGGCGTTATTACCGGCGGTGGTATGTGTGGGGTTGTACGCCTGTTATTTGTACTATCGCGAGGAAATCTGGCGATACGCCTATCGGCCGGTGATGTATCTGGCCATGTGGATCATGATGAAGGTCCAGGGGGTGAGCGGATTGGGAATCGCCGCCGATGGCCTGCCGATCTTGGGCAATCAGCACGTGCGGTTGAAAGTCACCGCCTACTGCGACGGACTGGAAGCGATCGCCATGTTCTGGCTGTGGTGGGGAGCGATCGCCTTTTATCGCCGCAAGGAAGAAGGGTTCTTCGGCGGCTGGTTCACGCGGTTGTTCGTCGGAACAATCGCGTTATGGCTGTTGAATACGTTAAGGTTAGACGTGCTGATCTGGCTGGGGCAGTGGAAAGGAGCCTGGCTCTCCGTCCGCATGGTTCATTCACAATGGTGGGCCATCGGAGCATTGTGTTTATCGGCGTTGGTTTTATTGTGGCTAGGCAGAAGACCTGCTGAGTGCCTCTGAGAGATGTTTCAGGTTGTCGCGATACTTCCAGGAAAACTCTTTCGACAATTCGTACCGATACTCCAAAAAAAATCCCTCCCGGGTGAACCGAGAGGGATTTGAATATTTATGAATCAAACGATCGCTGGCTTACTCACCATAAAACCGCGTCAATTCTTCGTCGACGATCGGCTCGTTCAGCGAGTCACTATTGAGTTGGGCACGCAAACGGTGTTGTCCTGCTGTCTTGCCTTGGACAACCACACGATAGATGACGCTTTCTCCCGGTTTAAGGGTTGAAATGGAATCGAACGAAACGTCGCCCAGACTGCTCGTGTGTTTGCTCGGTCCGCTTGCGGACTGGAAATCGAGACCATTGGGGATCGTGCAACTCAGTACGAGATTGCTCGCGGCTTTCGTACCGTCATTTCGGACCTTGATTTCGTACACGGCGTCAGTACCGATTTCAACCGGATCTTCATCCTCGCTCACTTCGAGTACGAGGTCAACGGCACCGTCGACTTCGGTCTTTGTCGAGGTTGCGAGAGTCGTTCCGCCGTCAGAGACGACGCTGACATCGTGTGTGAATTGACCTGCTTCGACAGCCTTGAGGTCGAGCGTCAATTCTCGTGACTGATCGCTGCCGAGTTGACCGACAAACCAGAGAACCGAATTCTCCTTTGAATGGAATTCGCCACCTTGTCCCGCAGTAACAAATCGGAATCCTCGGGGAATAGCGTAGATCACGCGGATATTGTTGCTTTCGGCCTGACCCGAATTGCTGATGGTGACGGTATAGTGGGCAGTTCTCTGTAAGTAACGGAAACCTGGTCCTTTTACCACGGCCTCCAAACTGGGAGCACTGACGTCAATCGTCGATTCCGAAGAATCCGTCAGTCCGCCATTGGCCTGTGCGACGACTTTTACGAACTGCTTTCCGCCCTGTGTTGCTTCAACCGGAAGTCGGAACTGTCGTGATTCGCCCCCATCCAATGAACCAACTTCGAGTTTGAACTCGCGTCCTTTTTTGTGCGTCAATCCTTCCGAAAGCGTGCACTCAAGCACAATGTTCTGTGCCACACCCGTACCGGGGTTCGAGACCACGACTACTTGTGACGCGGGATCGCCGAGCGCAACTTCACTCGGACCTTTGACAGCGAGTTTCAACATTGGCTCTTCGACCGTCAACGAAGCTTTTGCGACACCGGAAAACCGCACCTGTGCAGAGAGCGGTAACTCTCCTCGTTCATTGGGGATGAGTTCGATCTGGATTTTGTATTCTTTCTGCGTTTCGAGCGTCGGGATGACCCATGTCAGATGATCGACTTCCTCGCGGGCAGGCGGTTCAGCTTTCGTCATGCGCACCGTGAGCGGGACATAAACCTCGACGTTCACGTTCTCTACGCTGGTGTTACCTGTGTTTTGAACGATCAGTTCAGCGGAACTCGGTTGACCGATATTAACGGTTCCATGTTTAACCCACGTCAGGCTGATTGACGGCGTAACGACGCTCGATGTCGTCGGTGCCGAGGTAACGGTATGCGTTGACGACGACACTGGCACTGTACGCACTGTTTTTGATGGCAATTGGCTGTTGGAGGGTTGATTCAAGTTTTCAACCGGTTCCAAAGTCCGCGTTTGGGTTGACGGTTTGATATTACGATTCTGCTGTCGTACGGGAGCAGGTTGACGTTTCGACCCGGCGGAATCGGACACCCGATTCGAAGGGGTCTCCTCTCGGGGATCGAACAATCCCTGGAGATCGTCATTGTTCGACGAATTGGTTCTTGACCGTTGCTTGTTTCCGAGCTCGATTTCGATCAGATCCTGCTCATCATCCAATCGAAAGTTGGGGTCGCGATCTTCTGGAGCGCGAGGTACACCGTCGGCGAACGACTCATCGATCGGGTCGAACGGTGACAAGGAATCGCCTTCGTCCTCTTCGCGGTCGCTGATTCGTCGAGACGGGTCGTTCAGGTCATTCGGGTCGATCGTCAGATCAGTTTCGGCATCTTCCTCTTCGGTGCCTTCGATTCCTATTGTCTTTTGTTGCCCTGCATCATCCGACTTCGCCGTTGTTGAGGATTGGTTGGAACTGCTGTAACGTGAGCGACGACCGAACAATCCGCCGGTCGGAACGATTTCACCAGCCGCGTGATTCACAGATTGGGGAGAAGCATAATCGTCATCCAACTGGGCCGGTGCCTCGAATAAGGACGGATCGCCTTCCTCTTCAGGAACCGCACGCAGAATCGCTGAGTCAGTGTTTTTCAACAGGCCTTCGAATTCAACGTCAGCGTCTTTGAGCGTTGATGAAGACGTCGGATCGATTCGTAGTGGATCGACATCGTCGCCGGTGTCGGCTGCCGATCCGGAGACTCCTTCGTGCCCGCTGTTACTCGCAAAAAACGATTGATTTTTGACGGACGTCGAACGTTCCGACTTTGGCGATTTCGAGGCGTTGTCGGCGATGGCAACCGTGAAGAGCGCGCCGGACAAGCCTGTGACGGCGAGATACCAGTAGGTCCGCTTCATGAACGAAGGCTCCCAAACAAATTGATCTTTATGGCTTGATGGACATGGCGAGACGTTGATTTGCTGATTTGTCCCAAGAACGGAGCTAACGCCCGATACTTTTAGACGATTGAATAAGTGAAAAAACCAGCACTCAAACAAAATCGAACGACCTCTAATACTGAATCGGTTTTAACGGTTATGCGACTTGAAGCACTTTGAGGGATGGTAGCGGATTTAACGTTGAATTCCACACGTCGATTACGTCTCTTGACCGAACGTAATTTCCTGAGGGACCATTTTTGGGTGAATGGGCATTTTCACAGTCCAAACCGGCAAATGCTGCCGCTGCAATTGCATTTCAATGTCGCATCAGCGAAACTGCCTGCGCAATGGCGAAGGTAGATTAGGGGAGCCGGTGATGGTGCGTGAAAAACGGTCTGTCGTTGATGATCGTGTGCGAGGGAGGTCGGAATATTTTATTTCAATCTCAGCGATACAAACTGCCTGATTGTTTCGGCGATTTCATCGCTGATTTGGTCTCACTATTCAGTCAAAAAGGCTTATCCTCGCCCGTAAAAAACGCTTGATTCGCAACCGGTTGTACACACGTGTTATTCATGAAAGAGGATCCAGATGAAAAAGTGGAGCCTGTGGATCGTAGCGGTCGGACTCTGCTGGATTATCGAACACGAGGTGATTATGTCGGTATCGGGTTCTTATCCCAAATCGGCCCAAGTATCGGCCGGTGAATACGATCGCTCGGGACGAAACCCACATCAAAGTCGGTCGGTTGTCGTCGCTCAGAATGGCATGGTCGCCACGAGTCATCCCCTTTCCGCCCAAGTCGGTATCGATATCCTCAAGGCGGGCGGTAATGCGGCTGATGCTGCCATTGCCACCAGTGCGATGATGGGCCTTGTCGAACCGATGAGTTGCGGTATAGGCGGCGACCTGTTCCTGATTTATTGGGACAACGCAACACAGAAACTCTACGGCCTGAACGCGAGTGGTCGCAGCCCTTATGCACTCAATCGAAAAGTATTTGCTGACCAAGGACTCCCTCAAATTCCAGAGACGGGTCCGTTGTCGTGGTCGGTTCCCGGTTGCGTCGATGGCTGGGACATGCTGCGCTCGCGCTTCGGCACGAAATCGTTTGCTGAGATTCTTAAACCGGCCATAGAATACGGTGAGGCCGGTTTTCCGATCCCTGAAGTCATCGCCGGCTATTGGGCAGGGGGAGCTGTGGGACTGAAAGATTGGCCCGACTCAGCGGCCACATATCTCATCGATGGCCGTGCGCCGCGTGAAGGAGAGCTTTTCAAAAACCAGCGGCTGGCAGCGACCTATCGCCAGATTGGCGAACATGGCCGTGATGCTTTCTACAAAGGTTCGATTGCCGAACGCATTGTTGCGTTCAGCGAAATGAACGGTGGTTATTTCAGCATGCAGGATTTCGAAGACCATACGTCAAACTGGCTCGACCCGGTATCGACCAATTATCGCGGATACGACGTGTGGGAACTACCACCAAACGGGCAGGGGATCGCCGTCCTGCAAATCTTAAACATACTCGAAGCGTATGACATCAAATCGATGGGACGCAACAGCGCCGATTTCATCCATCTATTCGTCGAAGCGAAGAAATTGGCCTATGCTGACCGTGCAAAATATTATGCTGATCCTGACTTTCAAGAAATTCCCGTTGCGAGCATGATATCAAAGCCATACGCCGTCAAACGCCGACAACTGATCGACCCCAATGTGGCCTCGAAGCAGGTGCTGCCGGGTGATCCGTTCAATGCGCAAGCTGACACGATTTATTTGACGGTCGTCGACAAAGACCGTAACTGTTGCTCTCTGATACAAAGTAATTATTACGGGTTTGGATCGATGGTCACGCCAGGCGATGTCGGATTTGTGTTGCAAAATCGCGGGTCGCTGTTCTCGCTCGACGAGAAGCATTGGAATCGGCTTGAACCGCATAAACGACCATTTCATACAATCATTCCTGCGTTTGTCACGAAAGAAGGAAAACCATGGTTTTCCTTCGGCGTGATGGGAGGTGATATGCAGCCCCAAGGACAGGTGCAGGTTCTCGTCAACATGATTGACTTCGGCATGAACGTACAGGCTGCGGGCGATTCATCTCGCGTGAGTCACAGTGGTTCTCAGACTCCGACCGGTCGACCGATGGAGCAGCAAGGGGGGACCGTTGCAGTGGAATCGGCCGTCACCGATGAGACGATTCAGGAACTCATAAAGCGGGGGCATAGAGTCATCCGGTCACGCGGGGGATTTGGAGGCTACCAAGGAATTCTCATCGACTGGGAGCATGGCACTCTGCATGGCGCAACAGAAGCGCGCAAGGACGGTGCCGCAGTCGGATATTGACCAACAGTTACATTCGACTGTTTGGCGGGGTGTCGTAGCCAGAAACTCTCATTGTTCGACACATCGGTCTCGTTACGTCAACAATTGCGTCGTTTTCGTAGGTTGTATTTCGAGGTCTTTCTGAAGATTCGCATATTATGAACGCTCTGTTTCTTATGCTGGCCCAAGTCGACAACGCGGCGGAATCGATTCATCTCTCACAGGGAGGAAAGATCGCCCTCTCGATCGCACTGGGATTGTATCTCTGCGGTCTTATCGGGCTGAGTATCTTCGCCACGAAAAAAGTCGAGACCGAAGAAGACTATCTTGTCGCCGGTCGACGGTTACCTCTCTTTCTTGCCTGGGGGACGTTACTGGCGACGTGGTACGGAGCCGCATCGATGATGGGAGCTTCGCAAGCTGCGAGGGAAGAAGGAATTCTTGGCGTGATTCTCGATCCACTGGCGTGCGCCGTCACGCTGGTCCTTTCGGGATTGTTTTTCGCTGTCCCTTTGTGGGAGATGCGACTATTAACGATCGCCGATTTCTATCGCATTAAATACGGTATCAAAGCCGAGATTACGTCGTGTTTGATTCAGGTTCCGAGCTATTTTGGCTGGATCGCGGCTCAGTACATCGCGCTGGCCGCTGTGCTCGAAGCGTATTACAACATCCCGCTGAAGTACGGTATTATGATCGCATCGAGTATTACGTTGTTTTATACGTTGATTGGTGGTATGTGGTCGGTCACGCTTACCGATACTGCACAAATCGCAGTCGCCTTGATAGGACTAGTCATTCTGGCATATTCGACGTTTTCGCAACTCGGAAATACCGTCGTCGGCACACCCAGTTTTGCCGCTGGCTGGGAGCGTTTTATGATCTACGCCCGCGACGAAAAGCCAGATTTTTTCCGGCTTTGGCCGACGGCCGGTGCAGGGACCGCTGTGTGGCTGGCATGGATGGGGGCCTGGTCTACCGGAATGTTCGGCAATTTGCCGGGGCAGGATTTGAATCAACGTGTGTTTGCATCGCGTGATACCTGGACGGCCAAATGGGCCTGTATTATTGCCGGCGTCATCTATCTCATTTTCGGAATGATTCCCGTCACTTTGGGGTTGGTGTCAAATATCACTCATCCCGACGAGATCAATGGAAAAATTCTGCCGGTGATGGCAGGCGCGTTTCTCAGCCCGGCGATGGCAGTCGTCTTCGTGGTCTCGTTTGTGTCGATCGTGGTCTCTACCGCAACGAGTGCTGTGCTGGCCCCGGCGACAATTCTCGGGCACAATTTGCTCGGTCGATTCAAGATATTTCAGGGACATCACCTGTTGCTCGACCGCGCCTGTGTCGTGCTGGTGACAATCGGTGGATTGGTTCTCGCCTACAGCGGTGAATCGATCATGGGGCTGCTCGATATCTCGTTGTCGATCGCGCTCGTTGCTTTGTTCATTCCGCTGGCGATGGGTATCTACGGCAAGCCGCGCGGCGAAATGAGCGCGGTGCTTGCGATGTGGTTCGGCTTCGTCGTTTGGGTGATACGCTACGCGATTGAAGGAGTAGTCTTCGTTATCCCCGAAGACAGCCCGCTCGAATATCAAGACTGGCTGGCCAGTTCGTGGAACGCGGGGTCGTTTATGTATCATAGCGTTCGCTGGTTCGGTATGATCCCCGCCGACCTGCAAGGGCTTGCCGCGAGTCTGGTTGGTTATTACATCGGGCAATGGGTCTGCCGGAAGCATCCGCTGTCGATGTGAGTGGAACCGAATCGGTGTTTTGCATTGTCCACGTGTCTAATTTATTGTCACCGATACAATATCGACTTCCAACCTTCGCCATTTTGCACCAAGATTGCGTCGGCGATTCTTTGTTCGTTCACTTCGTCAACTTTGAACACAATCGGCGATACATGTCCGCTCACTTTCCTCGGAAAAACAGCGATGCCAAGTGGAATTGTATCATCGAAAGTGCGACGCCATTTTTTTTCGATTTCGATATACTTCAGATCGTTAGCATCTTCATATTTGGTTATGTCCACACGCAAGCAGACAACGTCGCGACTGTTGACTAATCGGCGGACGCGAGCGCTTTGAAAGGGAACTTCGTGAAATTTAGACAAATAGTCCCAGTTTGCCATTACGCTGACTACAACAAGCTTGTCATCTCGTAGCATTTTTTCCAGCAACTCGTCCGAATACGGTTGCCATTCGAAGGGGGTTGCATCGCCGGAGTTGATGAGATAGAGCGGCGCGGACAACAACCCAACTATCCCAAGGATCGCCAGCCGTCGCTTAACGACGTTGGGAACACAGTCCGATAATCTTGATTCATGATATTTGCGCCGGTGAATCATAACTGGTCTGATTCAAACGAGTAGTCATTGAGTCTAATTAAACCAGATCGCAAACCCGATAAACTCCCCTTGGAAAACTCGCATCAGGCGTTCCCATACCTCGGGGTTGGTGATTTGCCCCTGTTCGACATATGGTGCCGCACCGGTTCCTTGAATCCACAGTATCAGATCGAAATTGGTCGGTTCGGTGAAGACTTTTTTGAAATTGATCCCTTGTGAACCGTCTCCACGCCAGAAGGGAATCAGTTTGTCTCCATCGAGGATTTGTTCCATCTCTGTCAAAAACAGATGCCAGGCTTCGACCATTTCTTTGCTGACGCGCACTCCGGGAATCACACCCGTCTGCTTTGGGTTCGGTACCCATTCGGCAACATCGTCTTTTTCGGAAAGTATCGATTTCCACGACGACCGGCTAAGGTCGATCATCGCCTTTAAATGCTCGTGAGCGGCCGTCATGCGTTCCGGTTCTTTCACCGGGAAGTTGATCAGATGAATAAAAGCCACGACGTCGGCAACGTCCACCTCGCCGCCGAATTCGAAGACTTTTTTCCAACCCTCCAAAAATGTGTATGGTGTCTCGGTCTTCGGCCACAGCAAATGCCCCGTTCGCTCGAACAACTCTTTGCCATCATACGCGAGACTTACTTCACTGAAAAACATCAGCAGATGACAGTATCCGCGTAGCCAGTAAGCGTCACCCGTGTCGAACTGAATCACGAAGTTCTCAGCATCTTCGGGGGTTACGTCTCGCACAGTCCCGGCGGAAATCGCTGCGTAGATTTTCCACAGCGTTTCGCCTTCATTCGCCACACCGTCACCGTTGAGGTCGAGACGAATCAATCCGAAATGCAATGGAAGTACCACCGGCTCATTACCGATCCCCGCTAATGTTTTCTCCGCGACGGCAAGATCGTTCGCAAATGACTGGAGGATGTCGCGCAAACCGCCGTACGACAACGTCTGTGGATTCTCGTTTGCCGGCACCGGTAAACGCAACAACGGCAAGTTTCTTGAAACATCGTGGAGCAGACCGTATTTGTAATGCGACTGTGCGAGATGTTCGATCGATTGTAAAAATTCAATGACGCCAAGACCGAACCGCGCCTGCTGATCGTCGGGGTGATCTTTCAAATGAGATGAGAGTGCCATCTTACCGTCGGCCAACTTTCCGCTTTGCAGATATTGTTCGGCCATCGGCGGCTCAGCAGCACGTCCCGATGTCGCGAAGCCTGACAGAGCGAAGACGACAAACAACACAAAACGAAATTTCACACAACCAACCCATCGAACAGTTTTTTGATTCGACATGATGTCTTTCCCATTGCTTGGCTGATAACTGGTTTCATGACCCGTCTGGCTGAAGTATTTACATACCGATGGTGTCGAAAACGCCGTCGTCCGTGATATGATGGAACGGCTTAAGGTCGATTAATCGATCGACTCGTTGAAGAGATCGTCGTTCGACGTTGTCGGTGTTGCCGCGTGCATCTTCAGGTAGTACTCGACTTTTTCACCGGCGGTTTCAAGAGACTGCGAAAGTGTTTCTCCCAATTCTTCGAGTATCGCCCGCTGTTCGTCGCTGAATCCGTCAAGTTGGATCTGTCGGTCGTTTACTTCGAAGGCCGGGGTTTCGTCGGGAAATAAATTGCACGCCTTTTCGAGAAGGTCGGAGGCATCTTTCATATCGATGTTCTTCAGTGCCGTTACGGTTTCTCGTGCATGCTTTCCCGCCAGGTTGAAGAAGTAGTATTCCAGCCCTCCTTGCAGCACTTCGTAGCGAATACGGAGAGTGAGATATACGACTTGTTCGTCGTCTGAAAGACTGCTTAATCCATCGAAGTCGACTTTGTCATAAAGCTGTTGGAAAATCTGATCAAGCGGGTCGCCGGTTTCTTCCTCTTCGCCTTCAGCTTCAGTTGCGGAGATGGGACCAGCGTTTTCAGTTTCCGGTCCTTTCGACGTCGGAGGTGTTGCCGATGGCGGTGTCGAGTCGTTGTCCGAGCCGCACCCGTTGGCAACAGTCGCGCAAAACCAGGCGATTGCCACCAAGGGAAAACTGCAGTGAACTCGAAATACTGACACAGAAGCCCTTTCTCGGTTTGCGTGCGACTCATCTTTCGATATTGGCAATCGATTTCTCCAGCGAGTTGTCGGATTGTAGTCATTCTATCCGGCGGACTGTACAATCAAAATACACATTCCAAGATGGAATTCTGCTTTTCCCATCGATTTTCAGCGTGGAGGCCGAGTTCTACCGTCAAGAAGAACGTTCATACCATCGGAGAGTATATACGTGAGTCGTGAAGACGATCTGGCGCTGGTGTGCGAATTTACGCAGAGCGAAAGTCTTGTCAAACATATGCTTGCTGTCGAAGTTGCCGTTCGCGCTTATGCAAAGAAGTTCGGTGAAGACGAAGATAAGTGGGCGACGGTCGGTCTGTTGCATGATTTCGATTACGAGCGATGGCCGAATGCTCCCGATCATCCACTGAAGGGGGCCGAGATCTTGAAAGAACGAGGATATCCTGACGATGTGATCTATGCGATCAAATCTCACGCCGATTACCTGACCGATTGCCCGCGTGTTTCGCGACTCGACAAAACGTTATATGCGTGTGACGAATTGTGCGGATTTCTCACAGCGTGTGCCCTCGTTCGCCCCGAACGATTGAACGGTCTGGCCGCCAAGTCGGTCCGAAAGAAGATGAAGCAAATCTCGTTCGCCGCTGCCGTCAAACGAGAAGACATTATCAATGGCGCCAAAGATTTGGGAGTCGATCTCGACGAACATATCAATTTCTGCCTGGATGCCATGCGAACGATCGCCGACGAGTTAGGGCTCGCCGCCGATGGTCTGTCAGCCACAGAACAATAAATTCACGAATCTGCGTAATATGCAGTTCACTGGGCCTGAAAATCATTCACTATCATTGGAGAACATCATGTGGTACGGAGATCAATCCTCTGTTTCGCGCCGTAACTTCTTGCGACTTTGCGCGGCGGGTTCTGTTGCCGCAACGCATCTCATCGGCGAATCGGCTTCGGCTCAGGTCAGACGCAGACGTCGTGGGGTCGAGAATTCCCATTCGTCACGGGAAAGAGTTGCAGCGACAGTGGGTTCTCCCCAAGTCCGCACGGTTCTCGGAGAAATTGCTCCCGATCAGCTCGGCACCGTCTTGATGCACGAACATGTGCCGTTCGTCGATTGGTCGGAATTGTACGACACACCCGCAGCGCCGCTTGGTGAACAGCGAAACGCCATGATCGCGCGGGCTGTCGAGGCGATGCAACACTATACGGCGTCGCTTCCGGACGGAACCGGCCCTGGAGCGGTGGTTGAATGCACTCCGATTCGCGTCGGACGTTACCCTGATGTTCTAGCTGAAATTTCGCGTAAGTCGAATGTGCATATTATCGCCTGCACCGGTTTCTGGGGTGAATCGCACGCCTCGCAACACCCGTGGGCCGTTCGGCTGTCAGTTAGTGACGGCGGTCTTGAACAACTCGCCGGGCTCTACATCAAGGAAATCACCGAAGGCATGGAAGACCCTGCTGGTGCGTGGGGTGAGCGGTTTACCGACATTAAGGCGGGGATCATCAAATGCGCAAGCAGCACCTATCTGAAACCGAGCGAGCGGTTTTGTCATAAAGCTGCTGCGATCGCGAGTGTCGAAACTGGTTGTCCGATTACAACACATACAACCGACGGCGGTGGACTTGAGCAATTACAGCTATTTCTCGAATCCGGCGTCGATCCCGGAAAAATTATCATTGGTCATCAAGGGAATATGGATGACCGCGAAAACCAGGCGGCACACGAATACCATCGCCGCATTGCCGGAGAAGGATGTAATGTGCAGTTCGACCGCGTGGGCCACGGCAAATACACGGTTGAAAATCAGGCCGAGCAGATTCTCGAACTCGTCAACTCGGGTCATATAAAACAAATACTCGTGAGCCACGACAGTGCACTGTATGTGTATCCCGAATACGCACTGATGGAGAAATCGGCCGAGCGATGGAAATCGGTTGAAGCCGACTTCACAATTTGCACGGTGCAGTTGCGAAAGGCCCTCGCCGATCGTGGTGTCGGAGAAGCCGATTTGCAGGCGATCTTCGTCGAGAATCCGCAGCGTGTTTTGGCATTTTGAAAGCCGAGACAAGATCTCATAATAAAGTAAACAAATCCTATAAGAACAACAGCAGGAGGCCTTGCATGAGCATTGAAAAACGCATTTCCGAATTGAATCTCGAACTTCCCACGGCACCGAAACCAGGAGGAACCTATTCTCCAGTCGTGATTGTTGGCAACATCTGTTATGTCTCAGGTCATGGACCGTTAAAGCCGGATGGTACGATGATTACGGGTCGAGTCGGCGATCAACTCACTGAAGAAGAAGGAAACGCCGCCGCCAGGCAGACCGGTTTGGCAATACTTGCGACATTGCAGGCGCAACTCGGTTCGCTCGACCGCATCGAACGTTTTGTCAAGACATTAGGGATGGTCTATGCTGTTCCAGAGTTCAAACGTCACCCTCAGGTGATAAACGGCTTCAGTGATTTAATAGTCGAAATCTGGGGCGAGAAGGGAAAAGCAGCCCGCAGTGCTGTGGGCATGGGGTCATTGCCAAACAACATTCCGGTCGAAGTCGAATGCATCGTTCTCTTAAAAGACGAGGGTGAGCACGAGATTGCGTAGAACTCGATTCATAACCCGGTTGGCGACCGAAAAGTCGTTCAAATGGTCCTGAAATACTCGAAGTCCAGAGGGTTATGAAACGGCTTGTAGACGATGATGATCAATGAGGGATGAACGTCATCATTTCTGCAGTGTCTACGACGGCTTTGGCGAAGGCTTTTGCTTGCAGAGCAGAATATGTCATGAGGCGTGTCAATTCACAAATGCTCGTTGGTCATCGTCTGGTATCCTCAAGTGCAGGAGATGAGTGTATTTCACAGGAGGAAAATCATGGCCGATTCGATTTTTGATGACGATGCAGGCGTGGCTGTCGATGAGCCTGTGGTGCGTCCTCGAGAAAAGTCAGAACCCCTGAAACACGAGGAAACAGATGACCATAGAAAAACGAAAAAGCAGCCTCCTTATGCTGTGATCATCGAGAATGACGAATTTCACACGTGGCCTTATGTGATTGACGTATTGCAGCGCGTCTGCGGTCATAGTAAGCAGCGGGCATATGTGTTGACTTCGTCGATTCACCATATGGGAGAAGCGATTGTCTGGACGGGGACGCTCGAACTTGCCGAGTTGCGTCGAGATCAGATACGTGGATTCGGAGCCGATTTTTACGCCTTACATCCGGTGAAATTTCCATTGACGGTCCGCCTTGAACCTCTGCCTGTCGATTGACTGAACCGGCTACAATCCGTTTCATAACCTACTGGACGCTGGGTTTAAGGGCAATTTGAACGATTGTTCGTCGCCAACCCGGTTATGAAATGAGTTCTAACAACATCGCTCTCCAGATAAGATCGACGACAGTGACTGACAGCAAACATTTTCGGACTGGCCCCGAGCAACGCAATGAACAGTTCTGGCCGTTACACATTCTGTGTGAAGACGGCCCCGTCATCGCGATCAACAAACCGGCGGGTTTGCTCACTCAGGGAGGGCCGCCGGGAAACCCGGATACGGTTACTTCTCTCGTCAAACGGTATCTCAAAGAAAAATACGATAAGACAGGAAATGTTTACCTGGGAGTACCACATCGCCTCGATCGACCTGTGACAGGCGTGCTGGTGCTGGCTCGTAATTCAAAAGCAGCGGCCCGACTGGCGGAGCAGTTTCGCGAACGAAAGGTACGCAAAGTCTACTGGGCGGTCGTTGAGGGAATCATCGAAGTGTCGGAGGGGGAATTCACCGACTGGCTGGTGAAACATCCTGACAAAGCTCACGTGGAAGTCGCCGATCAACACCATGACGAATCGAAAGAATGCCGGTTACGTTACCGGACAATTTCAGTCGTCAATGGTCACGAGGGACGATTTAGCGTCGTTGAAGTTGAATTGCTCACCGGTCGGTCACATCAGATTCGAGTGCAGTTTTCCAGCCGAGGACATCCCATCGTGGGGGACGTCCAATACGGTGCGACGTACAATCTCCCGATGATCTCTGGTTCGGATAATTTTCGCGAGCGACCCATTGCGCTTCACGCACAGTGCCTGACGATATTGCATCCCATACGATATGACGAACTGACGATCGAGGCTCCGCCACCAACATCGTGGGGGAAGTGGATGAATGCAGACGTCAACCGCTGAATTCGACAGGTAACTGGTCGGATGAAATGGACGATCAAATGCGTGCAGGTGCCCGAAGTCAGGGTGTGGATGACCCCGCGAGAAATCTCTCGCCGCTCATCATTTGAGAATCGACCGCAATCCGTTAGAATGTTGCGGAATCAAACTTATTACAAGCCGTTTCATAACCCTCTGAACTTTGAGTATTTCAGGACCATTTGAACGTCTTTTCGGTCGCCAACCGGGTTATGAAACCAGTTCTAGTATTTCAATGACTGAGGAGTCACGCGAAATGGCTGTGGGATTTGGCATTGTCGGTTGCGGTATGATTTCGGGGTTTCACGCTCGAGCCTTAAGCGAAATTCGCGGTGCGAAACTCGTTGCGTGTTACGATACGTTTCCGGCGGCGGTCGAAAAATTCTCGACCGCGAATAACATCAAAGGGTACACCCAGCTCGATGAAATGCTCGCTGACCCCGATGTCGATGTCGTCACAATTTGTACCCCGAGCGGGTCGCATAGAGAACCAGCCGTCGCAGCGGCGAATGCCGGTAAACACGTTGTTGTCGAAAAACCGCTCGAAATTACACTTAAACGGTGCGACGCGATCATTGATGCCTGCAAGAAAAACAAGGTCAAACTGGCGACGATTATGCCGTCACGGTTCGGGGCAGCGAATCAGACAATTAAGGCGGCAATCGAGAGTGGACGCTTCGGAAAACTGACGCTTGGCGATACATACGTCAAATGGTTCCGTACGCAGCAATATTACGACGCCGGCGGCTGGCGCGGCACTTGGGCGATGGACGGTGGCGGAGCCTACATGAATCAGGCGATTCATAATGTTGATCTGTTGTATTGGTTGATGGGTGATATCGACGAAGTGTGCGGTATCACGTCGACTCTGGCACACCAACGTATCGAAGTCGAAGATGTCGGCGTGGCGACTGTAAAATTCAAGAATGGAGCGCTCGGCGTGCTCGAAGCCTCAACGGCCGTATTTCCGGGACTGCTTAAAAAAATCGAAATCCATGGTGACCAGGGTTCGGCAATCATTGAACAGGACGACATCCTCTTGTGGAATTTCGCGAAGAAAAACGCGAAAGATGACGCCATTCGCGAAAAATTTGGTAAACAGAGCAGCGGAGCAGGCGGTGCCAGCGACCCGGCATCGATCTCTCACGCCGGCCATCGCGAGCAGCTCAAGGATTTCATCAAGTGCATCCAGACCGGTAAGAAACACCTCGTCGACGGCGAAGAAGGCCGCAAGAGCGTGGAAATTATTTTGGCGATTTATCAGTCAGCCTGGACGGGCAAGCGTGTAAAGCTGCCGCTCAAGGGAGATCCGAAACGGCCAAAGGTGTAGCGAGATGCTCTCGTTCCGTGCTCCGCTTGCGAACGCATGGTCACCGAGACTCCAGCGACACAGAATGAATTTCACGGTGACGGGGACTTCCTATTGCTGTGCGACCCCGGTTGACAAGCAACCGGGGTTGCTCATTATGGGATGTTCAATTCCCAAAATCCCCAATCGTTTGTCCATCGTTTCTATTTGCCAGTCTCTGAAATGTTCCCTGCGGCGGATCTAACTTATCAGACGAATTGATCGTTTCGCTGATAAACCGCACCGAGCCGTCGCAGAGCAGGAAGTAGGTCCCCCCTTCGTGCTTGCTGGAATATGCCCCCTCGACGGTGTTGATCTTTTTCTCGTCGTTGCTGCTGGCGACGGCGTCCTCCGCTTGTCCATTTGAACGCACGATCGACCAGATTGCCGCGCCAGTTGCCGCACCGCGCTCGCCGACCATGATCGTATTGCTCGTGCCGTCGCGAACGTCCCTCATAGCGATTTTACTGTTCCGGAAGAAGAAGCCCGACGCAGGTTCGGCGTCTCCTTCTTCGGGAATGAGTTCGACGCCGTAGTTACCGACGTAGTTGGAGGTGCCGAATCCGCCGCGGTTTTTGAGCTTGCTCGGAGACTCGTCGGCGGGACAGCGGAGGACTTTGATATCTTTTCTATAGTCGCGCGGCGATTTCAGCGACGGGTGATTGGCGACGTCCAAGTCGTTATATAGTGGTGCCTCATCCACATACGGCAGCAATTTCGTCGACCAGGCAAATGAAGGGCCGGCCTTCGCTTCAGACTCTTTCAGCACCCAGCCGGGCGGAAACGTCGCGTAGACATCGTGATAGTTATGCAGAGCAAGACCGATTTGCTTCAGGTTGTTCGTGCATACACGGCTGCGTGCATCTTGGCGTGCATTCTGCATCGCCGGGAAAGCCAGCGACAAGGCAGTCGAGATGGTCGCCGTGACAGTGACCAGTTCCACCAACGTAAATCCGCGAGTTGACCGACGATGTGAGAGCATGGCGACGTCCTTTTGAGAAGTATTTGTCGATCAGTGATTAACGGGAATTCATAATACCGTTTGCAATGGCGATGCTCAATAAGATGCCGCTCATCGACGCGGATGGCACCATAGAGAGCCTTTGAATTTCGACAGTCCTTCGACATTTCCCATTGATAAGACCTCGTCTTGACTTAACCCGTCTCAACGACGACACTTTGTGTCATCAGGGAGGAGCATGACGGTGTAATCGTCAGGAGACACGGGCCACGGAGGCGGCCGGGATGGGGTTTCACTCAATTCGACATCTTGCGGAATCTGTCACGCTGCGTCTGCTCGTTTGCGTGATGCAGATGTTTTCACCCCGTCAGACGGCGTTTCTCTGCCGGTTATTTGCCGCTTTCATTCGGAGAGCCCTCCCGGAAAAATTGACGCGGACAGCCGTCGTTCGCGAGAATTTACGGCTTTCTTTTCCCGAGAAATCAGCCGCAGAAATTGAAACGATTATCGACGGGATGTGGGTCCATCTATTCCGTTTGCTCGCTGAAATCGCACAACTCCCCCGCCGACTGAGCTTACAACGAATCTATGACGTGCTTGAGTTTCGCAATCGGCCCGATGTGTTGGGAGCGCTCAGTTCGGGGCGTCCCGTCTTGTTGCTCAGCGGGCACGTGGGCAATTGGGAAATGGCCGTGGCCACCTTTGGGATTTTTGGATTTCCCATGGGGGTTGTTGCCCGCGATCTTGACAACCCACGACTCAATGATTGGATGCGTCAGTTTCGCTCGCATACCGGACATACGCTTCTCTCCAAAAAAGGCGACTACGAAAAAATCCTCAAGCAACTCGAGCAGAACAATCATCTGGCGCTGCTTGGTGATCAGGATGCAGGCGCTCATGGCCAGTTTGTCGAATTCTTCGGTCGACCGGCGTCGACGTTCAAGTCGATCGCACTCTTGTCGCTACAGTACGAGGCGCTGATCGTTGTGGGTTATGCCAGGCGATTGCCCGATGATTTCGAGAACTATCCGTGGTTCCGCTTTGAACTCGGTTGTGAAGAAGTGATTGATCCTCTCACCATCGATTCGATGAATCCTGTGTGGGAGATAACACAGCGGTACACGTTGGCACTCGAACGTATCATTCGTCGCGATCCCGAGCAATATCTCTGGTTGCATCGCCGCTGGAAGAGCGTACCAGCCAAACGAAAACGTCGGCCCGCCAAAGCCGCTTGAAGTGTCTGTCAAATGGGTCTCGTTTTTGTTGGCGATGGGATATCGATTCATATTCGACCGTTACATCAAAATATTCTGATATCTGTGTTGACGAATTACCAGACGTTAATTAAGTTTAGCTTTGGACGTTCTTACAGGTCACTGTCCGTTCTGATTGCAATCGTTCGACTCCCATGTATGGAGGAAAGCATGCTTACGATTCAGACAAATCACCGTTACAGAGATTGTTCTGGCGTGACGCGACGTGATCTGATGAAAGTGGGTGTGATGGGGGCGGGGACCGTGTCGCTACCGCAATTGCTCGCCACTCGCGCTGCGGCACAAGAAGCGAAGCGTCCGATCGCAACCGAGAAATCGATTGTCTGGCTCTGGCTGGGGGGCGGACCGACGCATGTCGAAACGTTTGACCCCAAGATGACCGCTCCGTCAGAGTACAGAAGCGTTACAGGAGAAGTCAGCACGAACGTTCCTGGTGTAACGCTCGGAGGATCCTTCGAAAACCTGGCAACCGTCGCCGACAAAATGGCATTTGTTCGCTCATTTGCTCATACCAACAGCGGTCATGGTGGTGGTACTCACTATGTGATGACCGGTTACAACCATCCGCCGGCGGATAACAGCGCACAACCCATTCGACCGTCGATGGGGTCTATCGTGTCGCGCGTCCGCGGGTGCAACGATCCGGTTTCAGGTATGCCGACCTACGTTCGCATGAATGGAATTTACAGTGACGGCCCCGCGTTTTTAGGGACGGCATTCGCCCCGTTCGATCCTAATGGTGCGGCGCAGAAAAACATGTCGTTGCAGACGAATGTCGATCGTCTGGCTGACCGCCGCAGTCTGCTTTCGGGGTTAGATCGCCTGAATCGCGATGTCGATCGCTCGGGGTTGATGCAGGGCCTGGACGAATTCGAACAGCAGGCCTTTAGTCTAGTTCTCGGCAAAGCGCCCGAGGCCTTCGATCTCAAGAAAGAAGACCCGCGTGTGCTTGCTCGTTATGGAATAAACGATGGCCAGGACAATCGCCGTCGTCGCCGCGGAGGACTCGGACAGCAAATGTTGATGGCACGCAGATTGTGTGAGGTCGGTTGTGGATTCGTGACGATTCATTTCGGCGGCTGGGACATGCATGGCAACATCAAACGCGGAATGGATAATCTAGGTCCGCAGGTCGATCATGCCGTTGCAACGTTTCTGGATGACGTCGCACAACGGGGGATGAGCGACAATATTCTCTTGGTGATCACCGGCGAATTCGGTCGTACGCCGCGTGTCAATCGGAATGCCGGCCGTGATCACTGGGCACCGCTCAGCACTCTGGCGCTCGCTGGAGGTGGCCTGAAGATGGGTCAGGTCGTCGGTGAATCGAACTCCAAAGCCGAAGTGCCGAAATCGACGCCGATCACGCCACAGGATCTTATGGCAACGATCTTCCACACGCTGAACATCGACCAGAAGATTCAATTTCCCAGTCAGGCAGGTCGACCGACGTTTATGAACGAGAACGGTAAAACGATTGTCGAACTGGTCTGAGACGTTCTGCAGTATAAAACGTTGTATTCACATCCTCTTTGAGACTCCCCGTCGCGAAGGGGATGTGTTATTTTATAGTGAGACAAATCCCACGACCACTTTCCATAGTTCGTATTGAGAGTCTCATGTTGCTTCACGCGCGTATAAATTTTCCACGGCGTCACTCCCTTTCCATTGTGTTGGGTTCGCTGATTGTTACCATTGCGACTCGAGTCGGTAGTGCTCAGGCTGAGAACCCACAAGATTACGTTGACGTCCCTAAGACGATCACAGTTGATTTCAAGCCCGCATCGTCAGAGGAAGATGTTCCCGATCGATTCCGCCTCAAATCGCACGCATTTTCATCTCACGCCGAACTCTTGCGGAAGAGTGGTCCTGTTCGTGTATTCCGTGTGCAGTTTCCATCGCCCGTTGAGACCGACGTTCCCGAAAACAACACCGTGCATGCCGAGTATTTTCAGCCCGAAGGACCGGGGCCGTTTCCGGGTTGCGTTGTGTTACATATTCTCGGAGGTGAATTTCCTCTGTCTCAAATGACGGCGAATGCTTTAGCGCGTAAGGGGGTAGCGTCGTTATTCATCAAGATGCCGTTTTATGGAGAGCGTCGGAGTCCGACATCTTCACGCCGCATGATAGCACGCAATCCACACGAAACCGTTGCCAACATGACCCAGGCCGTTCTCGATATTCGCCGAGGGGCGGCGTGGCTTTCGGCGCGTCCCGAAGTCGACAATTCGAATCTCGGTGTGACAGGTATCAGTCTCGGGGGTATCATGTCGGCGCTTTCAGCGGCGGGAGAACCTCGCTTTCAAAATGTAGCGATCTACCTCGGGGGTGGTCAGCTGGCTGAAATACTCTGGGAAATGGAACGGTCCGAAGCCGGCGATTTTCGCGAAGAATGGATCAGAAACGGCGGATCGCGCCAATCGTTTCTTGATCTGGTATCGCCTGTCGACCCTGCCAAATATGGGCACCTGCTCAAATCACGCCGTGTGCTGATGGTCAACGCGCTGCATGATGAAATCATTCCTAAAGAAAGTACATTGGCGCTTTGGGAATCGATCGACAAGCCCGAAATCGTATGGCTCGACGCCGGCCATATCACAGCAGCCGCATTTTTATATGGAGAGACCGAAAGGCTCTGCACTTTTTTCACCGCAAAGGAACAATCACGAGTAAAGCCTTGAGATTGTTAGATAATGCACCACCAGGAGAGATTACACATGTTTCGCGTTACTTATTTTATTGGTTTTCTGACAGTCTTGTTGTTCGTATCAAATGAGCAAGCCTCGGCACAATATCCTAAAATCAACCTCGCATATGGTTATGAAGTCGACGTCGAGTGGCCGAAGAAACCGTTGCCTCATCGCTGGCGTTATGTCACGGGTGTCGCCGTCGATTCGAAAGATCACATTTGGATCGTCAATCAGATGGATCCACCGGTGCAGTGTTATGATCGTGAAGGAAATCTCATTGAAGCGTGGGGCGACGGGCAGTTTGCGTTTCCGCACTTTCTTCGTGTCGATGCCGATGACAACATCTGGGTCGCCGACTTCCGCAAACACGCCGTCCGCAAGTTTACGCAAAAGGGCGAACTGCTGCTGACGCTCGGCACACTCGATGAAGCCGGCAGCGACAATGCCCATCTCAACGGCCCGACCGATATCGCCATCGCCAAGAATGGCGATCTGTTTGTCACCGACGGCTACGGCAACAACCGCATCATGCATTATGGTCCCGACGGCAAGTTCATCAAGACGTGGGGCGAACTCGGTCAGGAACCGGGACAACTCAGCCAGCCGCACGGCATCACGATCGATTCCGAAGGGAAAATCTACGTGGCCGAACGAAACAACTGCCGCATTCAGGTCTTCAATCAAGAGGGGGAATCGCTCGATCAGTGGCGGCATCTCGTCAATCCGTGGGGAATGTGGATGACCGACGACGACGAACTGCTGATCAGCGGCTCTGCCCCCGCCCGCTGGAAAGAGGAGTTCGGCAACCTCGGCAACCCGCCGAGCAATCAGCTCGTCGTGAAGTTCGACCGCACGGGCCGGATGAAAGAACTATGGGTCTTGCCGTTGTCGAAGCCGGGCACCATGAACCCGGGTGAACTCGACTGGGTCCACGCCATTGCCGCCGATAAAGATGGCAATATTTATTTAGGAGACGTAGCCGACGAGAGCCCATTTCATCGAATTCAGAAATTCAATCGATTAGTGCCGGAGAAATAACATCCCTGCGCATCAGGAAAACTCATCATGTTTGAACGCATCATTTCCGATCCGGCCATCTTAGGCGGCAAGCCAATTATCCGCGGCACACGTATCAGCGTCGAGGCGATCCTGGAATGGGTCGCCTCGGGGGCGACTCGCGACGATATCATCAGCAGATATCCGCATTTAACCGTCGCCGACGTGGAGCAGTCCCTCGGATACGCCGCCGCGGCCATGAAAAATGAGATTTTACTCACAACCCAGGTGAATGAATGAAACTGCGGGATTTCGCGCTGCTGACCGACGAGAATGTCGATCCGGCCGTTGTTCTATGGCTGATCAACACGGGATTTGACGTGCTGGATATCCACTGCTCAGGCCTGCAAGGAGCAACTGACGTCGAGCTCATGCAGCGAGCCTTCACCGAAAACCGCGTTATTATCACACATGACTCCGATTTCGGTACACTGGCGATATTCCAGAATGAACCCATGATCGGCTTGGTTTTTCTGAGGCCCGGACATATCGACCCGCAATTTACCATCGGGACGCTAAACAGCTTGCTCACTACCGATCCCGACGTCGAACCACCTTTTGTCATCGTGGCACGACGTGCTGAAGATCAGGTCGCCATTCGTATTCGCAGGCTTGCCCCGTGAAAGTCGGCTGCCAATAAACCCATAGCTTGCACTCGTCGCCGCCCTGTTCCATCTGTTATAGTCCGCGTGGTATAATGCTTCGTGTTGGCCTGCCGACATTCCTGCAAGAAATTTGCCTTTAATTAAGTTGATCCATATCGCCATGAAAGTACTTGTCATCGGTCAGGGGGGGCGTGAGCACGCTCTGGTCTGGAAGTTGAAACAGTCGCCGCTGGTGAACGAGGTTTATTGTGCGCCGGGGAATGCCGGGACGGCTTTGGACGGCATCAATGTCGATATCTCGGCGACCGATACCGATCGACTGCTGAAATTCGCCCAGAAAGAGCAGATCGGGCTGACCGTCGTCGGTCCTGAAGTGCCGTTGGTGAACGGACTGGTCGACATCTTCGAAGCCGCGGGGCTGAAAGTGTTCGGCCCGTCGAAAAAAGCGGCTCAGCTCGAAGGGAGCAAGGCGTTTGCTAAGGAGATTATGCGGAAGGCGAATGTCCCGACCGCCGAGGCGAAGGTTTTTTACAACGTCGATGATGCCTTGCATTTCATCGACGAGCGGGAAGAAATTGCGCTGGTCGTGAAAGCGGATGGCCTAGCATCGGGGAAGGGAGTCACCGTTTGTGGCAATCGTCACTCGGCGACGCGAGCGATCAAAGAGTGTTTTGTCGATCAGGTTTTCGGCGAAGCGGGACAAACCGTTCTGATCGAAGAAATGGTTTACGGGCAGGAAGTCAGCATTCTCGCGATCGTCGACGGGCAGACGATCATTCCGCTCGAAACGTCGCAGGATCACAAAGCCGCGTACGATGACGATCAGGGCCCGAACACCGGCGGCATGGGAGCCTACAGCCCCGCCCCACTCGTCACGCCCGAGTTGATGGATGTCATTATCGATAAAATTCTCGTCCCCACCGTGCACACACTACGACGCGATGGTATTAAATTCCGCGGAATCCTTTATGCGGGGCTGATGATCACGGCTCAAGGTCCGAAGGTGCTCGAGTTCAATGTGCGATTCGGCGACCCTGAGGCCCAACCGTTGTTGATGCGTTTGAAGTCGGATCTTGCAACGGTATTGCTCGCCGCAGCGGAGGGAAAACTCGCTGAGTTGCCGCCGCTCGAATGGACGGCGGAGCCAGCCGTCTGCGTGGTCATGGCAGCGGAGGGTTACCCTGGCACATATCGAAAGGGACTGCCGATTCGCGGCTTCGCGGAAGCAGCCGCATTGCCGAACGTCAAAGTCTTTCACGCCGGCACCACCCAGCATGGCGACCAGATTGTGACGGATGGGGGTCGAGTGCTCGGTGTGACCGCCTTGGGGGAATCGATTCCCGATGCGAAACGACGGGCTTACGAAGCGGTCAAGTGCATCCGCTGGGATGGAGCCTGGTGCCGCAAGGATATTTCTGACAAAGCACGAAAACAACTTAAGGAACCAGCCGACGAATAGGGTTTGGTCATGAAGTCGTCGTTGCAAGATCAGGTCGCCGTTATCATCGGGGCGTCAAGTGGAATGGGCCGCGCCACGGCGATCGCCTTGGCGAAATCCGGTGCACTGGTTACGGCGGCAGCCCGTCGAACCGAACGTCTCGACAGTTTACGCACAGAACTCGTCGATCAGAAAATCAGCCTCGATACATTCACCGTCGATGTCACCAAGCCTCAGTCCATCTGCGACTTGATCGACCACGTAATTCACATTCGAGGGCGTATCGATTTGCTTGTGTATGCTACGGGAACCAACATTCCCGAACGCGGTCTGAAAGTGTTGACCGCTGACACGTGGCAGATGATGCTTGAAACTAACCTCACGGGTGCGTTTCACGCGACCCAGGCCGTTTTACCCTCGATGCGCAAGCAGCAAAACGGATTGATTGTTTATTTGTCGACAGCTGCAGTGCAGTTTCCTGATGTGTCGGGCGTGGCCTATCAGGCAAGCAAGCATGGCCTGTCAGGACTTGCCCACGGTACTCGTGCAGAAGGAAAGAAGTCGGGCATTCGTACGACAGTGATTTTCCCCGGTTTGTGCCGGACAGAAATTCTCGCCAAACGCCCCGTACCTACTCCAGACGATGTCTTGCAGCATGCTCTCGAACCGCAAGATGTCGCTGATGCGGTGTTGTTCGTTGCCCAGTTGCCACCGCGTGCTGTGGTGACCGAAATGCAGTTATGGCCCAGCCGATTGTAATATTATGAAATCAATTGATGGCGAATTTATAATTGAGATCTACGTCGAAGTGGCCTCTGTTTTTGCTGTTGGCCACGCCAACGCGGTTTCTGATCACGGTTGAATGCAAAAACCTCCGAATGTTATCGCTCAAACTCATAAAAAGAGCGCTAATGCGTTCTGATCGTGGCATCGAGCACGACCAGTGGACTGTTGCCGTTCTGACGCAAAGTTGCTGCCAGCCTGCCGGGTATCCCGAAGTGATCGTGTGCGTGGACTTCGCGTTCGATACCGTCGATCGAAACAGTTGCCGTACCGCGAGAAATCGAGACTGCACGAAAGTCATCAACAGGGTACGAGTAGCCGTACGAATTGATGCGAGTGAGACTGAGTTCTAGTCCGCCGCTGCCGCTGCCGCTGCCGCTGCGATTCGTCACCGAATACGGAATGAGTGTCTTTCGCATATTCGACGCCACTCGCGCGGCGTTATCGATTTCGCGTTCGAGATAAACCATCTGACTGAAGCGCATACTCTCGCGTTCGACCCACGTCAAATGATCGACCGGCTGCTGGCTCGCTTCCACGTCGAGAAACACTCCCCACCCCGCATGGGCGAGCGAACCGAAGATAAACGGCACATGATGCGGTGTCTCACTTGTATTCACCCAGCCGTGATCGGTCTCCGGTGGAATCGGCATCGCATACCCTTCGTCGACTTTAGCCCGATAATCGCCGAGAACAGTAACGCCGTGCGTCGGTTCATAACCGAGATGTATTTCGACGCCGTGATGATGCCGGTGCGTGGGGACGTTGCGTTCCTCCCCTGCGAGCCAGGCGAGATTCCACGAATGGTGATCGCCATAGACGAGCGGCACAATGGTGATGCCGAGTCCCGGGACGACGAACCCCGCTTGTTCAGGAGCATGGGTATCCTGCATCACATGGATGCCGCAAGACGTCGTAATCTCTTCGACAATCTGGATAAAACGTTCGGTGATTCTGTTCAGTTTCGTGTTATTCGATTCGCGTTGTTCGGCAGAAAGAGAATCGATCACCCGGCGGATTTTGCGGTCGTAGCGATGGACAGTCGAGACGACGACCCGGAAATCTTCGGGGATCGGTTCTGTCGATTGGCCTGTGAGATCTTCGAGCGTTTCGACGGTCCGTTGCCGCAGGATTTCTGCGATCGCCGATGTCGGCGGACAGCTTAAAAGCGCCACCCGTGTGGCGTGGAATACTCCGATGACATGCAGTCGAAACGCATAACTGTAAAGTCGCCCAAGCGTAATATCTTGAGCCGAAATCTCACCGGGATTGCGATTCTGCTGATGACAGCGATTTGCCTTGTCAACGACCGATTGGTAGTTTTCGTGAGTTCTCAAAGGTTGAGCGTCCCAGGGTGATGGCCGAACGGATTAAGCAATCAACTCGTCGATTACTTTTGCCGGGTACACATCCGTCAGCCGTTCATCCCGGCCGTTGAGATTGTAGGTAACACGCTCGTGATCGAGCCCGAGTTGATGCAAAATCGTGGCATGCAAATCGGCAACCATTGTGGGCTTTTCAACGGCGTAATATCCCAACTCATCTGTTGCTCCGTACGCCTGTCCCCCTTTGATTCCGCCGCCGGCCATCCAGACACTGAAACCCTGTTTGTGATGATCGCGGCCATCACCCGACTGGCTTACTGGCGTGCGCCCGAACTCACCTCCCCAGACGATCAGCACATCGTCGAGCATGCCGCGCTGCTTGAGATCCTTAATAAGCGCTGCCGCCGGCTGGTCAGTCTTCTCGCAGCAGTTGCGCGTGGCGACGGCGTTGTTGCCATGCGTATCCCAGATTTGTCCTGCAACGAAGATCTGCACATAGCGCACGCCCCGTTCGACGAGGCGGCGGGCGATAAGACACCGGCGTGCGTAACTGTCGGTTTTCTCACTTCCGATGCCGTAAAGATCGTGTGTCTCTTTCGTCTCTTGCGCGAGCTCCAGCGCTTCTGCGGCGTGAAGTTGCATTCTGCCAGCGAGTTCGTAACTGGCAATGCGGGCTTCGAGTTGCGGTGCAAGACGTGGATGTTGCAAGAGATGATCGGCGTTCATCGTCTTGAGCAAATCTCGCCTCAGGTTGTCGATAGATGTCGAGACCGGCGTCGTCGGGTTGAGATACAGCACCGGCGTCCCTGTATGGCGGAAATGCACGCCTTGATATTTTGGTGGTAGAAAACCGCTTGACCAGTTTCGGGCACCATCGGTCGGCAGTGACGAATCATTTCGCAAAACAACGTACGCCGGCAGATTTTCGGTCTCGGCACCGAGCGCATATGTCACCCACGAACCGATCGACGGCCGGCCCGAAACGATTCGACCGGTATGCATCTGCCACAACGCCTGCTCGTGGTTGTTGTGCTCGCAATGCATCGAACGAATGACGGCGATGTCGTCGGCACAACCTGCAACGTGCGGCATTACTTCGGAATACTCGACGCCGCATTCCCCCGCAGGGGCGAATTTAAATGGCGATTTCATCAAGTTGCCATGCGCACTGATTTTTACCAGATCGGTGAACGAATCGGGCATCGGCTGCCCGTCACGTTTTGTCAATTCGGGCTTGGGATCGAGCAAATCCATATGACTCGGCCCACCATGCATGAAAAGTTGGATCACCGCCTTCGCCCGCGGTTTGTGGTGCGGTGCGAGCGAAATTTCGCCTCGGGCGGACGAGTCGCCAAGCAGAGAGGCGAGCGCAAGTCCGGTGAATCCGGCCGCCGTCCGTTGAAACAATTCGCGGCGATCGAGGAGGTCGTAGAGATGGCGGATTTGGGGGGAGATGTTGAGCATGAGATTGCTTTCGTTGTGACTTTTCTTCATGGCTCTTGGCCGTAACATCGACTGCGAAAATTAGCCCAAGGCGACAGGCACACGAAACGGCTGTATTTTATGAGAGATCAATCGATATAAAGAAACTCATTGCTATTGAGCAATACGAGCGCCGCTTGCTCCCACGCGGTCCTTGATGCGGCGTATCGGGCTTCTGGGGTGGCGGCGCTACCGAGGTCGGATTGAAGTTGTGTGGTTGCAGAGGTTATGAATTCCTGGAGGGTTTTCACTTCATGAGGATTCGCCGTTCGCGAGAATAGGAGCTGATATGCCGTCTGAATGCGTTCGGGATCTTCATCACTCGACTGAATCAGCCGATCGGCTAATGCCTGCGCGGCCCGTTCGGCGAACGGGCCATGCCACATTGCCAGCGCCTGGAGCGGGACGATCGACGTTGTTCGTTCGGGGCAGTTGACTTCCATCATGGGGGTGTCGAACAGATCGAACATCGTCAGGTGCTGGCTACGGCGGATGATGAGATACACGCTGCGACGATGGCCTTGTGCATCATCGGCAGTAATTACCGACCCATCGCCAAGCTGCTGTACGGGAACTGGTGTGCCGAAAAACTGTTCATTCATAAGCCCCGATACCGCCAGCATGCTGTCGCGAATCATTTCTCCTTCATGTCGGCGAGGGGGCCAGGCGCCGAGCAAAATGTTATCGGGATCAGCGGCGGTGAGCGCCGGCGTCACGGCGGATGACTGACGATATACGTTCGATGTAACGATCAGCCGGTGCATCGCTTTCATGCTCCAACCAGAATCCATAAACTCGACCGCCAGCCAGTCGAGCAGCTCGGGATGCGTCGGCCGCGCACCGGTGATGCCGAAGTTTGCCCGCGTCGAGACAATGCCGCGACCGAAATGATGCGCCCACATGCGGTTGATCTGCACGCGGGCCGTCAGCGGATTCTCGCGGGCCGTCAACCATTCGGCGAACGCCTTGCGTCGACCCGAGGTTTTGTAACTTTCTTCGGGGGAGAATTCGAAACCAGCGGGTGCGAGGACTTCGGGGACATCGGCCTGGACGACGGCTCCTGGTTTTGTGTGGTCGCCGCGAATGAGAACATGCCCTTCAGAAATCGGGCCTTCGAGGTCCTGCAGTCCTCGAAGGAGCACAACACTTGAGTGCGATTTGATCGACTGTTCGGCAGCGAGTGCTGCGTTCAACGGAGCGAGTTCCGTCAGATACTCGGCATAACGCTGCTTCAATTCATCATCAGCAAGTCCGACTTCGGGCAAATATTGCGCAATCAAACTTTTCTGCTCGTCATTACGCTGGGCTTCAGCGGTGACGACAGCTGCCAGAACTTTTTCGCGTACTGTGGCGTCAATCGCATTTATCGATTCGGCGAGATGCTCGTTTGCCCGTTTTTTACGAAATCGGCCGCCGACATCGGCGATGGCCGCGTTGAGTTCGACAATGCGTGCCTCGGCCCGTTCGGACATCTGTTTTTTTCGCGCCTGTTCGGCTTCGGTCGCTAACGGAATACCACGTTCGATCGACGGCTTCCAGCGGTCGAGTTTAGGATCGAGTGCCGGCAAGAGAATCGCTTGCAGCGAATAATAATCGCGCTGCGACAGGGGATCGAATTTGTGCTGATGGCATTTTGCACAATGAATCGTCAGTCCGAGAAACGTCGTCCCCACGATCTGCATGGTGTCGCTCATCACCTGCTGGACTTCGTTATCTTCGATATAGCTGGGATACGTCGGATCGCTCGCGGTCCGCAAAAAACCGGTCGCCGTCATTTGGCGGATCATTTCGGAGGTGAGCTCGTCGGCTCGCCGCCAGTCGCTGAGTTCATCGCCGGCGAGTTGCTCAGTTACGAACTGGTCGTACGGCAAATCATCGTTGTGAGCGCGAATCACATAGTCGCGATACCGCCATGCTTCGGGGCGAACGCGGTCGGCCGCGAGGTAACCGTCAGAGTCGGCATGTCCGGCGATATCGAGCCAATGACGGCCCCATCGTTCTCCGTAGTGCGGCGAAGCGAGCAATCGATCGACGAGTTGTTCATAAGCATTGGGAGATTCATCGGACAGAAATTCTGCGAGTTGTGCCGGCGTCGGCGGCAGACCAGTGAGATCGAAATACAACCGGCGAACCTGCGATTCTCGTGATGCATCACCTTGAAAAGTCAATCCTTTTTCTTCGAGTTTAGCGAGCAGAAAGGCGTCGATCGGCGTGCGTACCTGACCGATATGCATTACGGTCGGGATCGGCAGTTTGACCGGCGATTGAAACGACCAGAACGCGCGGTCTTCAGCGGTGACCCGTTTTGCAGCGTCCGATTCTTCTAGAGGCAGTTCGGTTTCGTTCTTAAGTTTTGCACCGCCGAGAATCCACTCTCGCAAGAGTTGCTTCTTTTCTTTGTCGAGCGGCTCTTCATCCGGAGGGGGCATCTCGCCGCTTTCGATCTTTTCGAGCAACAGTGATTCGCCGGGTTTGCCGATTGATAGTGCCGTCCCGCTGTCGCCACCTTTGACGATGGTGAACCTCCGGCGAAGATCGAGTCCCCCTTCCAGTTTTTCGCCGCCGTGACATTTCAGGCAGTGAGCTTCGAGCAACGGTACGATGTCGGTTTCGAAGAAAATCTCGCGTAAAACATCAGCGGCCGGATCATCAAAAGCGACTGCAGAAGGTAACGAAACCTGCGACCAGACTAGCATCGCTGCCATAAGAGCCGAAAATTGCCCCAACTGAATGATCATGACCTGATTCCGATCGAATCACCGGGATAGTGGATCGCAAGCACGAGAACCTCTGACGAGAGGTTATTCTATATTATTGCTTATCCCACAATGAGTTGCAATTAATGTTCCGGTGAAAATATTCCGTTTGTAACGGTCGAATTCATCGACCAATCTTGCTTCACCGATCTATAATTGCAATAATACATGTAGAAGCGTCGATGAATTTATAAGATGTAAGACGCGCACCCTAGCCCGAATGGACCCACCGGACGGTTACCCCGCCTTATAAGGAGTACCTCATGTT
>JAQCEJ010000050.1 GCA_027618475.1 Planctomycetota bacterium
ATATTTTCCTGGGGTGGACTCAACTCGCCTGCCTATTCACTATTCTTAAGAGGTTTTGACGGAGCCTCAGTATCTCAATGATTTCTAAGTTCGGCATGAGCAAGTTGAATTGGAACGGCATCGTCAAAATCGAAGAGACGGATAATCATTTTTTCATCGCCAGCCACGTGGTCGAAATATTCATTATCCCAAGACAGCACATCCTCGAAGGAGACGCCGAAGCCTTTATGACCGAAGTCAAAAAGCGCTGGCACGCTGACACCGAACATGAAGCGTCGTAACAAGCCGTTACGACTTGATGAAGATCACCGGACAACAAATCAACAGCATCACACAGTAAACGAGCCGGACAGACAAGAGTATCTGCCTGTCTGTTGTGCATTCGGATGTTATCCCGCCAACCAGGCCTGAAACATAAGGATGTCCCACAAATAGTAATGCCAGCTTTCGTTGCCCGAGAGATGGCGTTGCCATTTCTCGCGAATCGGTTGCGGATGAAAAAAACCTTCTCGCTTCAGTCGATCTTCCGAAAGCAGATCTTCGGCCCAGTCTCTTAAGGGACCGCGCAGCCATTCATCGATGGGAACGCCGAAACCGGTTTTCGGACGATCGATCAACGCGCTCGGAACATATTTGTCGAGAACGCGACGGAAAATCCATTTCGTCTCTCCGTCGCGCAACTTGAGACCATGCGGCAATCGCCAGAGATGTTCGACCACGCGATAATCGAGCAGCGGAACACGGGCTTCCAGTGAGACCGACATGCTCGCACGATCGACTTTCGTAAGAATATCATCGGGGAGGTACGACAGAGCATCGGTCAACATCATCTCTTCGAGAAACAAATCGCAGCACACGCCGGGGTCAAAACCGCACAACGACGGCAAGGTCGGAACAACCAACGTCTGATCGCCTGAAACAACAATATGTTCGGGGTGTTTCCAATGCGTGTTCAGCCGATCGTACATGGTGGCACGATCATTCAGCGCGAGATAATCGGCAAGTGTATTGGCCTTTCGTCGGACGACGCCCGGTCTGTTTCGCGGAAAAACAGATCGCAGAGTCGCAGCGGTCAGCCGTCGTACAGGCCTCGGAATCCAGCCGAACCGATTCCATAATTGCGACATGTAAGCATAGCGCTCATACCCGCCGCCGAGTTCGTCGCCACCGTCTCCCGAGAGGCTGACCGTGACCGACTTTCTCGCGAGTTGCGAAACGAGCCATGTCGGAATCTGCGACGAATCGCCGAACGGTTCATCGAACATCGTAGGGAGCTTCGGAATCACCTCGCGTGCCTCGTTCGGCGTGACGATCCATTCGGTATGATCGGTCCCCAGGTGTTTTGCGACGGCGCGGGCGGCATCGGCTTCGTTGTACTTCGCCTCCTGATATCCAATGGAAAATGTCTTCACCGGTTGACTACTGATCGATTGCATTATTCCGACGACGAGCGACGAATCGATTCCTCCCGAAAGAAATGCCCCCAACGGCACGTCGGCAATCATCCTTCGCCGAACGGTATCGTTGAGTAAGGAATCGAGTTTGTCGATTTCTTCACGATCATCGAACGCAGACGTCAGGCGGTTCACCCGTTGTTCGCGAACGATGGCCGCCAGATCCCAATACTTTTTCGGGGCAGGAAGGTTGTTCAGCTGATCGGCAGAGATGGTCATCATCGAGCCAGGGGGGAGCTTGTTGACATGCCGATAAATCGATCGCGGGGCCGGAATATCGTTGTGTTTGAGGTACAAGCACAACGACGAGCGATCGATTTCACCTGTGAAATGCGGGTGAGCCTTCAGTGCCTTGAGTTCTGAACCGAACAGCAGCGTGCCGCCGCAGACTCCGTAATAGAGTGGCTTGATACCGACGCGGTCGCGGACGAGCGTCAATTTTTTCTCGCGACGATCCCAGACGGCAAACGCGAACATGCCGTTCGATCGCCTCACGGCCTCTTCGACACCCCATGTCGCAATTGCTTCGAGCAGAATTTCGGTATCCGAATGCCCGCGAAACGCGACGCCTCGTGCTTCCAACTCGGCCCGCATTTCAGGATGCGAATAAATCTCACCGTTGTAAACCAACACAAACCGTTCGTCGTGCGAAACCATCGGCTGATGTCCGCTCGGCGAAAGATCGACGATCGACAATCGCGTCTGTCCGAGTGCCATCCCGGCGGTGGCGTCAACCCACGTCCCCCGATCATCGGGCCCGCGATGATGCAACGTTGTCGCCATGCGCAGCGCGATCGCGTGGAGTTCCTCTTGCGAGAAACACGAACCCGAGGTCAGAAATCCGGCGATACCGCACATGGAGATGGATCGTCAAGAGTCGGAAGCCAGGAGTCAAGGGCCAGACCGGTCCGGGAAGAAGAGTCGGTTCATCAAAAGCAAAGACAGGCGTTCGATACGACCTGCACAATCCGACAAAAATTGCTCTCGCCCCGTTTTTGATAACTTGATATGGTTCCGCCCCCCCTCGAAGGGTGAACCAGCGAACGGATTCGAACTCTCCCCTCTGAAATACCATGCCGCGCAAATCTTCTCGCCAGGCCGAAAAACGCGTTCGAAAACTGCTATCGGTGATCTTCTGTCTGATCGCCGGACTCATCTTATCGTTTTACGGATTCGATCAGAAACTTCAGTTGCCGATGCCCCCGGTCGCCGACGACCCGGCGTTTTCGTCCGCATCGATCGATCTTCCCGTCATCGAAGATCGCATTCGCATTGCGTCGTTCAACATTCAGGTCTTCGGTCAATCGAAACTCAATAAAGCCCGCGTCATGCGCGTGTTGGCACGCCTGGTTCAACAGTTTGACGTCGTCGCGGTCCAGGAGATCCGCTCGGAAGCACAAGACGTGATCCCCCGCTTTCTGAAGATCGTAAACCACGACGGTGCAAATTACGATTATGTGATCAGCGAACGTCTGGGTCGGACGGTCAGCAAAGAGCAGTATGCGTTCTTATTCAACGCCGATCGCATCGCCGTCGACCGCCGTTCGGCAACGACGCTGCATCAGTTTCAAAGCCGGTTGCATCGACCGCCGTTTGTGGCGAAGTTTCGTACCCTTGTCAGTACATCGAATGCCCCATTTACATTTACGCTGGTCAATTTACACACCGACCCCGATGAAACCCGTAAAGAACTCAACGCCCTCGATGACGTCATCGACTATGTTCGCGAGGCCGATCCGCATGAAGACGACGTGTTACTGCTCGGCGACTTGAACGTCGACCGCAAACATTTCGGCGAACTGGGACAGATACCTCATTTGAAGAGCGTTCCTGAAAACCAGACGACGAATATGCGGCGGACAGAACAGTATGATCACATCACCTTCGATGCCTTGTCGACAACCGAATTCACCGGGCGAGCCGAGGTCTATGACCTTCCCCGGCGATTCGGTATGACGCTCGAAGAAGCGATCGAAGTCAGCGATCATTTGCCGATCTGGGCAGAGTTCGATGTCGACGAACACCAGTTCAACAAATCGATCGCCCGGCCCGATGATCCGCTGAAGCTGTAACTGCACCGTCAGATTATCGCATTTTCTCGGAATGCAGAACCAGTTTCGTCACTTCCGGACGACAACGCCAGCGCAGCGGATATCGACCCGAAAGACCGCGTGACACGTGCAACAACGTCGGCGCGACGTCAAACACACCACCGGCGTAGCGCACGCCGTGCAGGCTCGGTGAGTAGACCGGTCCGATGAGCGGTAACACCACCTGCCCGCCATGATTATGTCCCGCGAGCATCAGGTCGATGCGATGCTGACGGGCCCACGCAAGATTATCGGGTGTATGACTGAGCAGCAGGCGAAAAGGGGCGGGGTTCTCGTCGCCAAATTCAGGATGGTCTCCCATCCACGGTCTTTCGGTCCCGCCGACAAGCAGTTCTTTTTCGCGGTAAACGATTGTTTGCGTACGGCCGGCAATGTCGTTCCAACCGAGTTGATTCATCGCTGCACGGATGGGAGAGACGTCGAGATTCCAGTCGTGATTGCCGAGAATGTACCAGCAACCGAGCGGAGCTTTAAGCCGGCCTAATGTTGACGGTAACCAGGTCGTCAACTCGGGGTTGTCGAGAAGATCGCCGGTGAAGACGAACATGTCGGGCTGCAACTCCTGCGCCAACTCGCAAACGGTTTCGAAGTAACCTTGCTCGATCGTTCCGATGAAATGCATATCGCTCAGGTGCACGATCGACAGCCCGGCCCATTCGTGCGGCAGCCGTCGCAAATGAAAATGCTTTTCAGCGACTTCCACCTGAAAAATTTCGTTGAACGGAAACCTTGTCATCCAATGATACGGCCCCGTCGCAATTGGCACATCTCCCCGCTTCTCGGAGACATCGACGGTGGTACGATGATGAAGCACTTGTGTTGCGGGGACGCTGCAAAAATGATAACGCCAGCTTGAAACGATTAAGCCCATGAAACCGGTGAGACCAAAGCCAGTAATCCACCCCTGCAAACCGGTAAAGTTCAATACCCACCAGGTCGATCGGGGATCGTCTTCAGATAACAGCGCGGTCATGAGTTCTTGACTGTGGATGAGCAATCCCAGAAAGACCAGCCAGGGGACGATGATCACGCCAAGTTCGAGCAGATGCCGCACATGCTTGAGACTTCGTTCTCGAACCGGCAATCCATGAATGCGGTTGGTGAGCGTCACCATCCATTCGGAACACCCCGCAGCCAGAATAAACCACCAGACCCACTGCAAGACAATTTCCCCCTTGCTCGTTATACTGCGCCGACAACATGTCCGGTCGACAACGCGCTGTACTATACAATTCTGTGACCAGACAGTTATCGTGTGCCCCCACGTACGTTACAAGCCTCAACCCAATAATTGCCGTGCCATAACATGGGTTACCGCAATCTGCAGGAATGTGTTCGCGATCTCGAACGAACGGGGCAACTCCGCCGCGTCGATGTCGAAATTGATGCGCACCTCGAAGCCGCCGCCATTCAGCGGTTGGCTTATCAGCGCGGTGGCCCGGCGATTCTGTTCACGCGCGTGAAGAACTGCCGGTTTCCGTTACTGTGCAATCTGTTCGGCACCCGCGAGCGGGCAAACTTCATCTTTCGCGATGCGATCGAAGCGGTACGGCATCTGATCGAACTCAAGGTTGATCCCGGTGAATTCGCCAGGCACTTCTGGCGATATCGCGGTGTCCCCCGTTCGTTATGGACCATGCGGCCGAAATTCGTCACACACGGACCAATTCTCGATGCCGAAACAACGCTCGACCAGCTCCCGCCGCTACAAAGCTGGCCGAACGACGGCGGAGCATTCATCACGCTGCCGCAGGTTTACAGCGAAGACCCCGACCGCCCCGGATGGCGTTATTCGAACCTGGGCATGTATCGCATTCAATTTACAGGAAACGACTATCAACCCAACCGGCAGGTCGGGTTGCATTATCAGATTCATCGGACCATCGGCGTGCATCACGCTGCGGCCATTCGTCGCGGCGAACGAATGAGAGTCAATGTCTTCATCGGCGGGCCTCCCGCGATGACGCTTGCGGCCGTCATGCCGCTCCCCGAAAACCTCACCGAGCTGATGTTCGCCGGAGCCCTCAGTCGCCGTCGGGTCGCGATGGTCCGCCGCGGCAACGAACTGCCGATCGCCGCCGAAGCCGACTTCTGTCTCTCGGGGACAATCGATCCCGATCTCGTCCTCCCCGAAGGACCATTCGGCGACCATCTTGGCTACTATAGCCTGCGGCACGACTTCCCGGTCATGCAGGTCGACAAGGTCTATCATCGCCGCGATGCGATCTGGCTCTTCACATCGGTCGGTCGCCCGCCGCAAGAAGACACCGTCTTCGGCGAGCTGATCCACGACCTTACCGGCCCGGCGATCCCGACGGTCTTGCCGGGAATCAAAGCGGTTCACGCCGTCGATGCTGCCGGAGTCCATCCCCTGTTACTGGCCATTGGAAGCGAACGCTACGTTCCCTATGCGCAGGAGCGTCAACCGCAGGAATTGTTGACGCAAGCCAACGCCATCTTCGGTCAGGGACAATTATCCCTCGCAAAATATCTGCTGATCGCCGCGCAAGAGGACGACCCGTCGCTCGATCTGCACGACATCGGCCGTTTCTTGCAACACCTTCTCGAACGAATCGACTGGACCCGCGATCTGCACATTCAGACCCGCACAACAATCGACACGCTCGATTATTCGGGAACCGGCTTCAATGAAGGTTCGAAAGTCGTCTTCGCCGCCGCCGGTTCAAAACGCCGCGATCTGCCGACGGAAATTCCCAGCGACATCACCTTACCCGACGGTTTTCGCAACCCGGCGATTTGCCTTCCGGGTGTGTTGGCGATATCCGCCCCAAAATGGTCGGGACAAATCACGGGGGACGTCGAAACGGCGGTCGCGACATTCACTCGCGAGATCACGGCAGCGCATCCGCTTAATCGCTTTCCGCTGATTCTATTCGTCGACGACAGCCGCTTTACCGCCGAGACGCTCAACAATTTTCTCTGGGTGACATTCACACGATCCAACCCCGCCGCCGACCTTCACGGCATTGGTGCATTTACCGAACAGAAACATTGGGGTTGCCGCGGCTCGCTGATCATCGACGCCCGCATCAAACCCCACCACGCCCCGCCGCTCGAAGACGACCCGTCGGTGCTCAGGAAAGTCAAATCGATGGCTATAACGGGGGGGGCACTGGAAGGATTGATCTAAGGTAGATTTTGTCCGCAGATTTTCGCAGAATGATGCAGATGAAAATGTAAATTCAACATTGAATTCTACATATACGTGGCATCATGGCCTTCGATTTTCAATCTTTATTATTCTCCTTGTAAATCTGCGTCCCTCTGCGAAAATCTGCGGACAGTTCCTTCTCACTGCGGACATCAGAAAGAGACACCCCGCCATGCAAACCCTCCGCATTGCCGCCGTCAGTATGAATAGCCCGCTGGGGCAGCGTGAACAGACGTTGGCAAAGATGGCCAATTATTGCCGTGACGCCGCCGAGGCGGGGGCCGAGTTGATTCTCTTTCCCGAACTTGTCATCCACGGCCATTGCACGCCTAATACCTGGGAAGTCGCCGAGCCGGTGCCGGACGGGCCGAGCGTTCAGCGCATCTGTGATATGGCCCGTGAGTTTCGTCTGTTCATTTCGTGCGGCATGAGTGAGAAAGAACGCGAGATCGTGTTCAATACTCAAATACTCGTTGGACCTGACGGATACATCGGCAAACAACGAAAAATTCATTGCTCTCGCGACGAGAATTTTTATTACAAGGGAGGCAAAGAACTTCCCGTTTTCGACATCGGCAAATGCAAAGTTGGCATGATTATCTGTTACGACAATCAATTCCCCGAACTGGCCCGCATACTTACGCTGCGCGGGGCAGAGGTGATCCTGATGCCGCACGCGGCACGCGAAGGGATGTGGCACGACGCCGAATCTGAAAAACTCGCGAGGCGAAAAGTATTCAATTACTTCAGCAGTTATGCGATGCGGGCGCGCGAGAATGCGACGTTCTGCATTTACGCCGACCAAGCGGGCAAAGCGGGGATCGTCCCGATGTATCCTGCCGATCATTTCAATCAGCCGAACCATCCTGGCGGTGCGATCATCTTCTCCCCTACCGGCGACATTCTAAAGCATACCAGCCTCGATCGCATCGAAGACGAAATGCTGATCGCCGATCTCGATGCCGAATCACTCATCGCCGCTCGCAGTCATCCGAACTTCACAATACGGAACCGCCGGTCTGAACTATTCGGCGAGTTGGTGAAGGATCAGGTGACCTGGTGAATAAAGCGTTTACGAAAGAACCGGATGCCGTCGACACCCGTTGCCCGCGCTGCGGCACGGTGGGGCAAGGAGTCGGACAAGCGACGTTGCAAACGCATGTCACTCCAAACGCACTGGCCAACATTGCAGAGTCGGCCTGGTTCTGTCCCACGCCGCGCTGCACCGTTGCCTATTACGATCAATTCGAGCGAGTTGTCGAGACTTCGGCGCTGCTGAGTCCGGTTTATCCGAAAGATCCCGCCGCACCGATGTGTGCCTGCTTCAGTCTGACCGAGGCCGACATCGACGCCGATATCGAAGTAGGGGTCGTCACCCGGACCAAAGCCGCCGTCGAGCAAGCCAAGTCGGAACAGACCCAATGCACGACGAAAGCCGCGAACGGCCAGTCCTGCATCGCGCTGGTACAGGGGTATTATATGAAAAATCGACGATGATATCTGGAATGGATCGACGACACTCTCACCTTGATGATAGAGCCAACAGTTGTTAAGTTCAGCTCAACTTCACAAATCTTTCGACCCAGATCGATCTTGAGCCCCTCGGTCTGAGATATCACCGCTCACAGCATGCCGTCAACGACTTTTGACGCGACAACCCCCCTCCCCTTCCGCATTCGCGGCCCTCCGAAAATATTCTGCGCTCATTCTCTGTCTCACTTTTGAAATCAAGTCTTCCGAAACTCAACCTCCGCCGACCATGAGCCAATCGGCGGTGTACGAAATCGGCTCGATGCATGTATCGATGCGAAATGTGTGGCGTGCTCGTTCCGCCGCGGACTGCTGTCAATCGTCTGGTGATTGAAACACGAGAGAAAGTTTACCCGTACCGGTCGAAAGCGAACCGTGTGGCGTATCTCGATGAAAAAGGCAAACACAAAGTCGCCTTCATCGACGACCCTGGCGGAACCGGGTTGGAGATTGTGAAAGAGATTAACGTCTGCCCGACGTGTGCAACGTCGGCACTTGGCTAACCGATCGTGTGACACTGCTGACGGTTTCCGTCAGCAGTGTTTTTCGCGACGCACGGTCGAATCGCACCACCGGAGGGGAAAACACAACCAAAATCACCGTGTCTCGCTGCCGTTTGCCGGTAGCTGGTGCCCCATCTTATCCCGTTTGGTGGCCATGTAATTTTCGCGAGTCTTTTCGTGCGGGGCGATAATCGGAACCTGCTCGACGACCGTCAGATCGAACGATTTCTCGAACGGTTCGGTTTTCTTGGGGTTGTTCGTCAGCAGGCGGATTTTCTTCAGGCCCAGATCTTTGAGAATCTGCAGTCCGATGCCGTAGTCGCGTTGATCGACGCGGAAACCGAGTTCGGTGTTGGCATCGACGGTGTCGAGCCCGGCATCCTGCAATTGATACGCCTTGAGTTTCGCAACCAGACCGATGCCGCGTCCCTCCTGCGGCAGGTACACGACCGCGCCGGTACCGTTCTGTCGAATCATCGACATCGCCATGTGCAACTGGTCGCCGCAGTCGCAGCGCAGCGACCCGAGCAGATCGCCGGTGAAGCACGACGAATGCATGCGGATGAGCGGCGCTTCGACGCTGTCCAGATCGCCCCAGACCAGAGCAAGCGGTTCCTGATGCTCATGATCGACCTTGTAAGCGATGACCCGCACGCTGCCGTACTGTGCGGTTGGAATGTCGACTTCGACTTCACGACGAACCAGTCGCTCGCGCTGCATACGATACCGAATCAGATCGGTCGTGCTGATGATCGGCAACGAATACGTCTGTGACAATTCGGCCAGTTCGCGGTAATCCGCCATGCCGTCGCCCGTCGCGCTGCAAATTTCGATGAGCGCCCCGACCGGCGTAAGCCCGGCAAGTTTCAACAGATCGATCGTCGCTTCGGTATGACCGGCCCGGCGAAGAACTCCCCCTTCTTTTGCCGAAAGTGGCATGATATGTCCGGGGCGGACGAAATCGGTGGAATGGACTTCGGAATCGGCCAGAGATTTCAGAGTTAACGCCCGTGCCGATGAACTCACCCCCGAACCCGAATCGCGATGATCGACCGGCGTGAGAAAATGCGTGCGGTTTGGTGCATTGTTGTTTTCACTGCTGACGATCGGCACGAGCCCGAGCCGATCGGCGATCTCTTTGGTCATCGGTGCACAGAGCACCCCCCTGCCGTTGCGTAGCATGAAATGCACCATTTCGGGAGTGATCGACTCGGCGGCGCAGATGAAATCCCCTTCGTTCTCGCGGTCGGCTTCATCGACGACGATGATCATTTTCCCTTGTCTGAGCGCATCGAGCGCCTCATCAATCGAGTGATATTCGATACCCGGTGAAGGGTCCGGGGAATTCATCAGCGAGCGTTCGATCACGTTGGGTTCTCTTTTCATGCAGATTCGAGGGAGACAGTTGTCTTACCGTTCTCATTGTATGACGAGACGTGGCGTGAAAGAAGAGCGCGGCGTCATGAATGGCAAATGTCGAAGCCCGAATGTCGAATGTGGACTCATCTCGACGTTTTGTCATTCGAGCTTTGTCATTGATTCGTCATTCGGATTTCGACATTCACATTTACCGCGATGTACCCGTTGGCTTGACCGGCGGGGAATAATCACGGTTTTGTTCGTCCTGTTTCACCTGACGGCCGAGCATGACGTCGGTAAAGCCTTTGAGGTCGGTCCAGAAGGTTCCCTGTCCGGCGTAGAGCAGATTGAGCTTGATATCGTCGGGGAGTCCCTCGGCGAACACCCATTGGTTGTAGGCTTCGCCACTGCCGAAAGCGTCGACGGCGAGCTGGAATTTCTGCGACTTTGCTTCCTGCATCAGCTTCTCGGCGTCAGCGCTGGCACGTCCTAACAGCACGACGGCCTGGGCGTCGAGTTCGGCCGTTTCTTTGGCGATCGACGCCACTTTCTGCTGCGTTTCGGCTTTGGTCTGCTCGGCGGTTTTGTTTCCTTCAGCGATGGCCTCGGCAACTAATTTTGTGGTCTCGAGTTCTGTGCGCTGCGTTTCGAGTTCGACCTTTTGTTCTTCTTCTCGCAAGTTCGCTTCGGTCTTGGCGGTCAGCTGTTCCTGATCGCGGGTCAGTTTCAGTTCGTTGGCGATGTTCGAGAGTTGTATCGGCACGCGGACTTCGCGGGGAATGTACATATGCCGTACCAGTCCATACAACAACGACAGATCCTTCTCTTCGAGAACCGATTTGAACGCTTCGGTCGTTTCGTCTTGAAAACTTTGCCGTGTCTCGCCGACGAGCAGGTCGACCGCGCCGACTTTCGACCCCATATTGCGACAGATACTTTCGATCTGCGGTCCAATGACTTTCGATTCGACAGCTTCGACGTTGCCGAATTTACGAATGACTTCGGGTGCTTGTTCGGGCAAAATACCCCAGATGGCCGTGAAGTCCATCTGAATTTTGAATCCGTCTTTCGAAGGGAAGGTGATGCCGCTATCGACGTCGTCGATCATCGGTTCACCGCTTTCGTCGAACTGCAAATCACCGTTCTGATTCGTTTTCAAATTGGCCGTAAGTGACAGTTCGCGATACCCGATGTTGACGAGATCGACTTTCTGTTCTGCCGGATTGATGGCATAAAGCCCCGGCGGCAGCGTTTGATCTTGAATGCCCTTTTTGGCACCGGTTTCTGTATCGCCCGTCAAATTGGTAACGACGCCGATATGCCCGGCGGGAATTTCCAGCCAGCCGTTGTGTTGGTTGGTGGTAGTTGCCTTACCTTCCGGGCTTTTGATGACGTCAAATTTATAGGCGTAATCGTTAATCCGATAGCGTCCGGGACCAAAGACCCGGCGGACGATCCCTTTATGTTTGGTGGCCCCCAAATCCCCTTCGACGAGAAATTCACCAACAGGTAAATCGGCTCCCATCTTGCTGCTGGCGATGCCGATTTCACCCGGCTTGACTACGAAGTCTTCTACCAGCTTGCATTCCCACCAGAACGGACTATAAAAATGACGCCCGGGGCCGACCATATTCTCCAGCACACCCACTTCGAGCGGATGGCCGTTGTCGTCGACTTTGGCAAATGTCCCCGCGGTCGCAGAGACTTTATTGCCCGGCAGGAATGGCAACGGCGGCCCTTTGTATCGCAGTCGCATGCTCATGCCGACCGGAACATAATGGTAATTGATGGTCCAGTTGATCACTTCGCTTCCCGCCGCCAATCCGGCGACGATCAAGAGTGCAACGATGACCCAGATTTTGTTAAGTTTTTCGCGGAACATGTGTGTTCCTCACATTCTAGATGGAAGTACGATGAGGGATAAAGCATGAGTCAGTGGGGACTCATCGCCCATCAGTCATTCACGCTGCCGGCGGTTTTCACGTCTGCCCCGCTGACGGGAGCGGTTCCCTTGGCGTCTTCACCGATCTGATCGGGTGAAAACTGATCGAAGATTTTCATGATCGGGCTATCGGCGGTATTGACCATAATGTTTTGATACGCCGACGCCAGTTTTTGATATAGCACATATTGCGAGTATTGCCGGCCGTTCCCCGAGAACGCGGCGACGGCGGCTTTCCAGCCGGCAGCCTCGGCTTCGTTCTGAAATTCGATGACTTCTGCTTCGGCTTTTCCCTTGGCCATGATCGCCGAGGCTTCGTCGGCAGCGGCGTCGAGCCTGAATTGAGCGACTAATTTCTTCTCGTCGGCTTTAGTAATCGCCACTTCTTGTTCCTGTCTGGCCTTGGTCGTCACCTTGATGACCTCCTGCTCGGCGCTCACGAGTGCCTGCTTTTGCAGGACGAGTGCTTGTTCGATGGCGAGTTTTTGTTCGGACTCCTGCTGAAGAATCTGCTGCTGAAACTGTTTTTCAAGCTGCTTGGCGATTTCGCGCTCACGCACCGGCTTGAGAATCTGCTCGGGGGGACTGATCCGCGTGACGAGCGCTTGAACAATTTCTATTCCCTGCGGCTGACATTCTTCACGCAGTTGATTTTGGAACGATTCTTGAAATTTGCTGCGGTCCCCCATGAATTCGCGACCGAGAATGTTCGAGCCTTGCAAACGGCAGAAACTTCGCGCGTTCGGCAAAATCACCTTGCTGATGATTTCCTGATCGATATCTTCGCCGTTGTCCATCTCGTTATAGATCACGTACACTTCAGAGGCTTTTTCAGGCATCACATGAAATTCGATCACGCCGTCGAGGCTGACCCAGAAGCCGTCTTTGGACGGAAAGCCCATATCTTTGTTTTCGGCGAGGTTGAATCGCTGACTGCGGCAATCGACTAGATTGATCTGCATCACATACGGGTTGACGTAATAGGTTCCCGGATCGAGTGCTTCCTTTTGCACGCCTCGTTCGTCTGGTTCGGCGAGCATCGAATTCGGCTTCGTCGGCAATTTGCCCGCCAGATTGGTGACCACTCCTTTGAAACCGGCGGGAACCGTCTTCGGCTCGTGAATCTCAATCTCGAACAGATACGGATTGATCGGATATCGCCCGGGATTCAGTACCTGGGGAATGATCCCCTTAGTTGTGACGAGGTCGGGGTTCTCGAGGATGTTCTTATTCGACTCTTTCAAATGCGCCAGAAATTCACCGTGCGGCAGATCGTCGCCGCAGAGGCTGATCAGTACGCCGAGCTTTCCATTCTCGATCGTTTGTTGTTCGACGATTTCCCAATCCCAATATAACGGATTGTAAAAGTACCGGCCTTCCGTCAGAACTTTCCGCTGGACTCCCTTGTATTCCGGCGCGGAGATGTCCCCTGGAGCGATCTCCATGTCGTTGGTTTGATCGTGTCCCGCTTTATAAATCAGCACGGCCAATTGCCCCGTGCCGACATCGATGCGAAACATCGAATAAAACATGTAACTGCCGGCGACTAACACCGCGATTCCAAACGTGATGGGAACCCACGACTTGTTGCGGCCCCGTTCCATGAAAATTGTGTGAGACATGTGATTTTCTCTCGGTTAACTGGGAGAGAACTCCGCGGCAGATGTCCGCCTGACTCGGATGTTCGTTTCAATGACGTTCGCTTCTGAGGCATAGAACGCAAGAGTCCGCCGCGCGGTTCACAAAAATCCGCGGCAGGGTTGGCCTCGACGGAAAAGCTTACGTCAATTCTTCATTCAACGCATTCATCGGACAAAAGATTGTCCGCAAGCTCTTCGAAGTCTCGTGATTTTTACTGACTAGAAGAGTCGCCAGTCCACTTGACGGATTGTAACGATCGCAACGGCATATTTACACCGTCAAAACGCTACAACCGTCATTCTTCACGAAGTCTCAGCACTCTTACTACAAATCATTATCTTTTCATCTTCGCCAGTTCAACATTTGTTCGATGTAAGTCCTACAAACAAGAACTCCCATGCACAAACGGCTGGTCGCCTGCAAATTTGATCCGACTCGTCCGTTTCTCTTTTCCTTCATCGTTTGATTCAGGTGCACAGATGACATACGACTTGATCGTGATCGGCAGCGGGCCCGCAGGACAAAAGGCAGCGATTGCCGCCACAAAACTCGGCAAGAAAGTGGCGATCATCGAACGTCAGAAATCGCTGATGGGGGGCGTCTGCCTGCACACCGGCACCATCCCCTCAAAAACGATGCGTGAAGCCATTCTGCATCTCACCGGTTACCGCCAGCGCGACGTCTACGCCGAACAATACCGCCGCAAGCGCTCGATCACCATGAACGACCTCCGCCGTAAACTCGCGCATGTCACGCAGCTCGAACTCGAAGTCATTCACGACCAACTCGAACGCAATGGCGTCGATTTCTTCTCGGGACAAGCCCGTCTTGCCAGCCCGCATCATGTCGAAGTCCATTCGTCTGAGGGCGGCACGCAAGTCCTTACCGGCGATTACCTGATGCTCTGCTGCGGCACAAAACCTGCCCGGCCCGATCACATCCCCTTTGACGGAAAGTGCGTTTTTGATTCAGACGAAATCCTGAACATCGAACGAATTCCCCGCTCGATGATTGTCGTCGGTGGTGGGGTGATCGGCATCGAATATGCCATCATGTTCGCCACGCTCGGCGTGCAAGTAACTGTCGTCGACGGCCGCGAACGACTGCTTGAATTCTGCGATCGCGAAATCGTCGATACGCTGCTGCATCATGCCCGTTCGTTAAATATGACGTTCCGCCTCGGCGAAGAAGTGGTCGGCATGGAACTCCGCGGCGAACAGCTCGCTGCCGTGCATCTCGAAAGCGGAAAACGCCTGATTGCCGAGACTGTGCTCTACAGCATTGGACGAGTGGGTGACACCGACGACCTGAATCTCGCCGCCGCCGGCCTCGAACCCGATGAACGAGGCCGGTTGTGGTGCAACGAGTTTCACCAGACCTGGGTGTCGCACATCTACGGTGCGGGCGACGTCGTCGGCTTCCCCGCCCTAGCCAGCGTCTCGCAGGAACAAGGTCGCCGCGCCATCTGTCACGCCTTCGGGACCAAATTCGAAGCCTGCGAACACATGCCGTACGGTCTGTTCACGATTCCTGAAATCTCGATGGTCGGCAAAACCGAGCAACAACTCACCGCCGACAAAATCCCCTACGAAGTCGGGATTGCCCGTTACCGCGAAATCGCCCGCGGCACGATCGCCGGCGATCAGCACGGCATGTTGAAACTCTTGTTCCATCGCGAAACCCGCAAGCTGCTCGGCATTCACTGCATCGGTGAAATGGCGACCGAAATCATTCACATCGGACAGGCCGTGCTCGCGCTGGGCGGCACGATCGACTACTTCCGCGATACCGTCTTCAATTATCCGACGATGGCCGAGTGCTACAAAGTCGCAGCGTTCGACGGCTTGAAGAAGTTGAGCTACGACTGCGAACCGTGTGGTGCGATTACGAGTGTCGATGCCGATATCAACGACTACGTCGCCGTCTCGTCGCGAAAAGCATCTGGGGACAACACAACCTTCACCGTTCGCCGCGAAGTGAAACGCGAATTGATCGTCACCGGCGAAACGACCGAATCGCTCGAAACAGTGCCGCAGTCGGTCGATAGTGGAGCAGAGGCCGACGAAGTAGTCGTCTAATTAAGGAAACGTCAGTTTGCGTAACTGTCGCTTTCCGTCGCGAATGAGTGCGATCTCGACCACCTTTCTCGAACGATAATTCCGAACAGCATAGGCCAGGAGATCGGTTTCTCGGTTCAAGTCGTCCTTGCCGTCGAATGCGACAATGACGTCTTCCTTCTGAAAACCTGCAAGGTGGGCCACATTGTGCGGCGGGTAGAGACCCAAATGTTCGACGCGCAGCGCCATGGCATCCGCTGGAAGCTTTAGAGACTGTCGTTGCTCCGCTGTCACGGGTTTAACGATCATCCCGCCCGCCACGAAACGTCGTAACTCCCAACTCGAAACACGCCACGCAATGTCATCTTTCTCGCGCCAACCATCGGTAAGTTCGAGGACCAGCGAGATACGCTCGCCATCGTGTTCCACAACCGCATCGATTTTCTCTCCCTCTGGGGAGGAGTGATGAAGTACCCATTGCACATCGGCGATCGATAGCAACGGCTGTCCTTTCAGCGAAATGAGTCGGTCCTCCCCGCGAAAGCCCGATCGAGCTGCAGGGGAGTCATCAATGACGCGTTGCACGGTCGCCTTCGCATCAGGATCGAGAATCAACCCAACGGCTTTCGGATGCGGGTAGGAAAACAGTAACTGATCGGGAATCATCTCTCCCCGATCGAGATACGACAGCCGACGTGAATCGCCGATTTGATGGCAATGAATGCAACTCGCGACGACGTCTCCTTCGTAGTTAAGCGTCGCCTTGTATTTCTCCTTCAGCGTCGGAAACTTTTCGGGTGAAGGATAGTCGGGTTTCGGTCCGCGTTTGGCCGCAAGCATCTTCTTGTTTCGCGGATAATCCCTATGCAGTTCGAGCGCCCCAGCGAGCGCCTGACCCAAACCCTTAAACGAAACGTCTTCCTGCCATTCCGTCCGATGCGACCGCGTACCGAACCGTCCGTAAATGGTACCGTCGGCATTGAGGAAGAACATCACGAACGATTGGTCGGTATCAAACTGAAATGTTGACAGGTCGAGCCCGTTGGTCGAGACGATTCTCACGCGGACGAACTGGTCAAGCAGATTGCGCAACGTTTCATCGTTATGAATCAACTCTTCGTCGAGCTTTACGCACTGTTCACAGGGAAGACAACGCAACGTCACGACGAGCGGCCTGCCGGTTTTTTTGGCCTCGGCCTTCCCCTTGGCGAAATCGCCGTAGATCCAATACCCCTCGGCTTCGACCTTCACTTTGTCGTCGCGGACTTTGCTTTCGCGATCGGCACCACCGACATTCGCCCCAAACAACATCACCAGAAACACAAAAATTGTGGATATTCGCATCGTCGGGGACTCCGGATTTTGTGGCGACCAAGCCGTTGTTCAAAGCGAATCTGTCCTTCTTCAGCGATCGTATCCATCTATTATGTTTCCTGTCCAGCAGGCACGATTTTTTCAGTCAGAGTTCTCCAATTTTGATAACGCGTCGAGAAGCACTGGCGTACCTTCCATCGGCTCGCCATTCAGCCGATGGATCAACGTCTCAGATGGTTGCAGATTGCGACTTGCATTCTACACATTTATATGTAGAATTCGGGAAGTCGTTCAAGAGGAGATGCCCATGTTGTCGAAAACTGCTGAATACGCTCTTCGCCTCGCGGCCTTCCTGGCTCGCGATATCGAGCACCCTGAATCTGCGGATCGCATCGCCGAGGTCACAATAGTCCCTCGGCGCTATTTGCATACGGTCTTGCAAGACCTCGTCAAGGCGGACCTGGTCCATTCTCGGTCCGGCCCCGGTGGCGGTTATTCGCTGACGCGGACCCCCGACACCATCACGATTCTCGACATCGTTAACGCCGTCTCTCCTCTCGAACGCATCCGACACTGCCCACTCGGCCTGCCGTCGCATACGCGGTTGTGCCCGCTGCACCAGGAACTCGATCGGGCCTACGCCGCGACCGAAGAAGCATTCTCGCGCGTGACGATCGGCCAGATTCTCGACTCGACCAGCGACATCATTCCCTTATGTGACATCGGCTGTGCGTGATCCCGACAAGCAAGACGTTTATTGCCTCCTTCCGTAAACAACATGTTCCCCAACCGAATCACACGATTCTTACCACCACACGCCTACAGCACTCTCCTACCTCCCCCCACTGCAACAGGAGCTCTCCTATGACGTACCTACATCCACGCCGACTGAGAATCGCCAGTGGCATCATCGCATTCCTCTATGTGGCTTGTCATTATTTCGGAGCAACCGCCCAAGAAGAAACGCCCAATCAAAAACCGAAAAAAAAACGTCCGGCAGCTCTCAAAATCGAGGCAAACGACCGTGTCTCGGTCGACGTGGCCCGTGACCGGGCCAGAACTATGCACAAGGTCTTTGCCACGACTCTCGAGACCATGCATCGGCATTATTTTCACGGCGACAAAGCCGCTGTTCCGGCGCGGGCAATGGAAGATTCCTTTTACTCGATTCGCTACGAGTTAAAGATCGACGCGCGATGGATCGCCGTCAACGCGCGGGCCATGAGCATCGATCACGAAGCCGAAACAGATTTTGAAAAGGATGCTGTCCGCGTCCTCTCTTCCGGAAAATCGGCGTATGAACGAGTTGAAGACGGTTACTATCGACGGGCCGAGACAATTCCGCTTCACGGCGGTTGCATTCGTTGTCATAGCAATGCGTTCGGAGAACCTCCCAAGGTCGCGAAGTTCGCCGGGCTCGTGCTCAGTGTGCCGATCCACCTCGATGACGCCCCCATCGAAGCGGTCAAACCGACGACCGACAATTGATCTTCCCCTCTCTGCACAACGGTCGTGCCCGAACACAATCATTGCAACTTTCGAAGCCGCTCCCTGTTCTGTTCATGAGATCCCCGATGACCAAACACACCACATACGTTGCCGCGATTGCGGTCTGCTTACTCTTCTTAACGTTTGGCCTGGCCGATGATGAATTGTCGGAAGCAATCGATCGTGCCACGGTAACGGAGGCCCGTCGGCAAGCTGAAATTCTGCACGTTGCGATGCACCATGCGTTACATGCCGTGCATCACGCATTTTATCGCGAGGACCAGGGTCTGCCGATCCCTGCAGAAGTCTTGAAAGATGTGTTCAAGGAACTGGAAGATGAGCAGCACGTCACCCTTCGCTGGCTCGCCGTCGAAGGACAGGCGATGAACACCGACCACAAACCGCGCAACGACTTCGAGCGGGCTGCCGCCAAAGCGTTGGCGTCCGGGGAATCGTCGTATGAGGGAATCGACGACGGAATCTACCGCCGTGCAGGACCGATCACGCTGACGAACCATTGCCTAAAATGCCACGTCCCCGACCGCAAGAGCACGGAAGACCGCACCGCCGGGTTAATCATTTCTATGGAAATCGACGCTGACTGACTCGCCTGATTTGAAACCAAATTCACACAAAAAAGGCTGCTGAACCGCAATATCGGTTCAGCAACCTTAATTCGTTAAAAATCAGCCCGGCGATTAGCGGCGCGGAAACCCCGGCGGACGATTGCCGATGGGAGAACCATTCCTCTTCGGACCGCGAGCGTGGTCATGATCGCTGCCGGTATGTCGGGACTTTACTCCGTAATCATCCATCAGATGATGCAGCGTCTGTTCGCACTCGGCAATTTCGATGTGCAGTGCAGTACGGGGGATGTAGTAAGAATCGGGCCGCCAGTTTCGCACGTCGGCCTTGAAGTCATGAAACTGTTGATCGAGTACGTACAGTTCATGAGCAATGCGATCGTCGATTCGAGGATGAACACTGCGATGGCCGCGCACCAGGAAATCGAGTTTTTTTGCGGTCTCTTTAATGGTGTAGATGTCACGATAGACCGACGTGAAACCTCGGTTGTCACGGTAGTGCCGGTGCATTTCCCAGCAAATATCGTTCGATTCGCGATACAACTGCGCTGCGAGTTGATCGACGTGCGAGCGAGAGCCGAATTGGTTGTTGAGACGCCCGTCCTGAACGGGTGACCGAGAACCTTGAGGTCGCGGTTGAAACTGAGCCTCTGCCTTGCCGGCACCCAACACCGAGGCGGTGATCAGCAACAGACAGGTGAAAGCAAAGCGTACCATGGGTCATCCTCCTTGAGTTGAAATCGAAACAATTTCCACGGATTCTTCCTGGAAGCGCCGGGATCGTATCTGTGACCCTATTTTCCGTCAACGCGGGTATTTTTCGTCCATTGATGTGTGACGAGACAAGTCATAGCCGCTCGAGAAACCTTCATGAAAACGATCACAAAAATGTAATGACAACCACGAAAATGATGGCTGTCAATATCCCCACTTTGGGAGCCGGTGCTCCGACAGGCGAAGAGCTATTGGCCGCCCCTCCCCCCTCGATTGAACAGCGGGAGTGCCTCTTGCCGGAATGTGCCAAATTGACTAGAATCAAAAGGTTGCGTGTTACGGCGACGTTGAGACTCGTAACCGCTTGCAGACTTTCACGCAGATCCAATCATTCGCGACACCTCGCGATGGGATATTGAGCTTTTCGCGGAATTTCACAAGAGGTCCGGAGATCGGGTTCTCTTATCAACAGTCCTGTTTCTCACTTCGGGGATGGATTATGAAGTGTCGGGTAACATCTCGGACCGTTCGTTCGTTGACCCTGGGCCTGCTGTTTGTCGCGGCCTCAACTATCACGGCTCAACAGCTTTCGTCGGCAAAAAACGACGACGATGCGACGGCCAAGCTGGTCTGTGAAATGATGTCGCGCTTTCACATTCACCAGGTCAAGATCGACGATAAGATATCGTCCGAATTTCTCGATACGTTTCTCAAACAACTCGATCCTCAGAAACAGTATTTCATGAAATCTGACATCGAGATGTACGAAAAGTATCGGAACGAACTCGACGACATGCTGAAAATGGGGCACGTCAAATTCTGTTACGACGTCTGGGATCGATTTCTACATCGGTTGGAAGAACGAATCGAACTGGCACAACAGTTAATCGATCAACCTCAGGATTTTACGAAAGACGAAAACCTCGTCATCGACGCCAAAGAACTCGACTGGCCCGCCACTGCGGAAGAAGTGCGAGAACGCTGGCGATTGCGAATCAAATATGACCTGCTGAACCTCAAACTCGAAAAAACGTCCGATGAAGAAGCGCGCGAACGGCTGCATCGCCGGTATCGCATGCTCTCGCAGACGATGAAACAGACTGAGGATTTCGAGAAACTCGAAATGTATCTGAATGCGATGGCCCACTGTTTTGACCCGCATTCGAGTTACATGTCCCCTCAAACTCTGGAAGATTTCAAGATTTCGATGAACCTGCAACTCGATGGTATCGGTGCGGCGCTTCGATCGGAAGATGGCATGACAATCGTCGCCGACATCGTCCCCGGCGGTGCGGCCGCTGAGGATGGACGCCTGCAGGTCGGTGACAAGATCGTCGCTGTTGGCCAGGCCGAAGGAGAAATGGTCGACATTATCGAAATGAAACTGAGTAAAGTGGTCCGTTACATCCGCGGCGAACGAGGGACGAAAGTTCGCTTGCAGGTCAAAAAAGCCGACGACAGCGAGGTCGTTAATTACGAACTGACACGACAGAAAATCGAACTCAAATCGTCCGAAGTGAAAGGAGAAGTGATCGAAACCTCTGAGCGGATCACAGGCTCGCAAGCTCGCATCGGCGTGATTCATATTCCGTCGTTCTACCGCGACTTCGACGGCGCACAGCAGGGACTCGACGATTTCAAGAGCACGGCTCGTGACGTACAGAAGGTTCTCGATGACTTCAACACGCAGGATATCGATGCCGTTGTCGTCGATTTGCGAACGAACGGCGGAGGCGCACTCAGCGAGGCGATTGAAGTTTCGGGGTTGTTCCTTGAGGATGGTCCGATTGTGCAGGTCAAGGAACAAACCGGAAAGATTAAATCGCACGACGACGTCGATCCCAGCGTTTCCTACAAGGGACCGTTGATTGTGCTCTGCAATCGATTATCAGCATCGGCTTCCGAGATTTTTGCCGGAGCAATCAAGGACTACGACCGCGGTATCATCGTGGGAGATCAGACAACCCATGGCAAAGGAACCGTTCAAAACGTGATGCCGGTCACGAAATCGTTTCAGTTTCTCAGTTCCCCCGATCGTGGTGCGCTGAAACTGACGATCAATCAGTTCTACCGTGTCAATGGCGACAGCACACAGAACCTGGGAGTGAAGTCCGACATCGTGCTTCCGTCGCTGATCGATCATATGGACCTCGGTGAATCGTTTCTCGACAATGCATTAGCCTTCGACCGAATTGCACCGGCCAAACATGATCAGTTGAAATTGCGGTCAGGAGAACTGGTCGCAAAGCTCGCCACCGAAAGCCAGAAGCGAGTGGCGAACAACGAGGAATTTCAGAAGTTGCAGAAAGACATCGACAAATATCTCAGCCGCAAAAATCGCAAATCGATTTCGTTAAACGAAGCAGTACTGCGACAGGAGCGAAATTCCGACAAGTCCGATGACGAGACGAAAACCCTCGAAGAGGAAGAAGAAAAGCTGACCAAAGACGGCCCGATCTTCCCGAAGGGATATTACAACGACGAAGTCCTGCATATCGCCGTCGATTATATTTCGCTGCTGAAAGGTTTGGACACGGCTGCGAAATAGATCGAAACGGGAAGAAATCGATTCGGTGCTCGACATACGCCATGATCGCGTCCGTCGCCGTCCCTCTTGTCATATAACGACATTGTTTACCGCTCTTGCCAAAACCCCGGTTTGCGCTTGGCGTGTGCGACGGCGACGATCTGAATCTGATCGAGCATCGAACGATACACCATGCGAAACGGAAACCGTTTCAGAAGGCACTCTTGGTGCCATTCATCGACAAATGCAAAGCCTGCCGGATCAATGAGAATACGAGCAATAGCGGCATCGACGGCTGAAGAAAACCGCTCTGCGGCTTCAGGACTTCGACGAGCATACCAATCGAACGACTCGTCGAAATCGACCCGCGCCGCGGGAAGAAAACGCACGGGAGGCGTCATCTATCGCCTCGGTCGAGACGAGATCGGGCGTCGCGTTTAATATCTTCCCATGCGATGGTGCTTGCCTTGCCGGCGTCGTATTCAGCCGATCGACGGGTGATTTCAGCTCGCCATTCATCAGAAAGTGGTGGCCGATCGGATTCGGGGAGCGTCTCCCACAACGCTTCAATGAGGTCGAGCCTCTGTTCGGCGGGCAACTGCGCGGCATCGGCGAGAATGGTTTCGACGGTCGACATAATTGAACCCCAATCGTTGGTTGGAACACTCCTATTCTCGCGCGTGCAATAAGGCATGTCAACGGGAGACGTCCGATACACGCACTCACTCCCACGTCAACGGCTTCTGCCACGCGGTTTTGAGGTCATCGATTGCCTGATCGATAATGATCTGCTCATTCAAGCCAAGAACAGTTAATCGTGGCTTGTCGCTCACGACGCCGATGGCGGCGTGCGGAATGTTCGACAGCATCTCATCGACCCGCTGTGGATCCTCCGGCTTGATTTCGAGAATCAGGCGAGAGTTGCTTTCCGAAAACAAGCGCGAAATGTCGTCGAGGTCTCCTTCGGTGGGAACGGTGCCGAGGTCGCAGGTGGCTCCGTAGCCGCCGGCGAAGGCGGATTCGGCCAGAGAGACGGCCAGGCCTCCTTCGCTGAGGTCGTGGCAACTGCGGACGAGACCGGCTTTGATCAGTTCGTGGATTTGCCGATACAGCAGCATCGCTGACTCGGGCCGAACGCGCGGCACGGTTCCGCCGATAACGCCTTGAATATCGGCCCAGTGGCTGCCGCCGAGTTCATCGTATGTCGTGCCGACGAGATAGATCAGGTTGCCCGGCTCTTTGAAATCCATCGTCACAGCCGAGGCAACATTTTCAATTTGTCCGAGCGCGCTGATGAGTAACGATGCCGGGATGGCAACAGTTTGCTTTTTCCCCTCTGCGTCGATGTAAGTAAATTCGTTATTGAGACTGTCTTTGCCGCTGATGAACGGCGTACGATAAGCAACGGCAAAATCGCGGCAAGCGAGCGCGGCGCGAACGAGCGAACCAAGCGTCTCGGGACGATCGGTGTTCCCCCAGCAGAAGTTGTCGAGGATGGCGATGCACTGGGGATCGGCACCGACGGCGACGCAGTTGCGAATCGCTTCATCGATCGCCGACGCCGCCATCCAATAGGGGTCGAGATCCCCAAACTTGGGATTCATGCCGTTCGAAATCACCAGACCGCGCTTCGAATTGAGTAACGGCTGCACAACCGCCGCGTCGGAGGGTCCATCGTCGTTGACTCCCACCAGCGGTTTGACGACGCTCCCCGCCTGCACTTCGTGATCGTACTGGCGGATGACCCATTCCTTGCTGCAAACGTTTCCCGACCCGAGAATTTTTTTCAGGTCGCTTTCGTAGCTGCCGATCTTTGACGTCGGCTTCGTCAGCGGCCGTTCGGCAGGAATGCGATACACGGCGTCGCGGACGGTCTTTGGACGTCCGTCGTGCAAAAACGCCATCGAAACATCGCCAACCTGATGTGAATCGTACTTGAGCACGAGCCGTTTCGTATCGGTGAATTGGCCGATGATGGTCGCTTCGACCCCTTCGTCGGCACAAACCTGATGCAGCTTGTCCCATTGATGCGGCGGGACGGCGAGAATCATTCTCTCTTGGGCTTCTGAAATCCAGATTTCGGTGTACGACAATCCGTCGTATTTCAAAGGGGCTTTTTCGAGCCAGACTTCGGCCCCGGTTTCTTCTCCCATTTCGCCGACCGCGCTGCTGAACCCCCCTGCTCCGCAGTCGGTGATGGCCGAGTACAATCCCAGATCGCGAGCCGTAAGCACGGCATCGAGTACCATTTTTTCGGTGATGGCGTTACCGATCTGTACCGATCCCCCCGAGATTTCTTCGCTCTCGTGCGTCAGTTCGATGGAGGAGAAGGTTGCTCCGTGAATGCCGTCGCGTCCGGTGCGACCGCCGACCGACACGATGTAATCCCCGGGGTTGGCCTGTTTTTGTGATTTGCCGACGGGAATCATCGCCACGTTGCCGCAATAAACGAGCGGGTTGCCGAGATACCGTTCGTCGAAGAAAATCGAGCCATTGACGGTGGGGATGCCCATGCGATTGCCGTAATCCCGCACACCGGCGACGACCCCCGAAAGGACCGCTTTAGGATGGAGCACACCGGGAGGAAGTTCATTGGCAGACATCGTCGGCGGTGCGAAGCAAAAGACGTCGGTGTTGCAGACGGGCTTCGCTCCGAGTCCCGTCCCCAGCGGATCGCGAATCACGCCCCCGAGACCGGTGTTGGCACCGCCGTACGGTTCGATGGCCGAGGGGTGATTGTGTGTCTCGACTTTCATACAGACGTCGAAGTCGTCGTTGAATTTCACGACGCCGGCGTTGTCGCGGAAGACGCTCACGCACCAGTCGTCGGCACCGGCCTGTTCGCGCAATGTCATCGTTGCGGCGAACACGGTTTCCTTCAGCATATTGGTAAAGAGCGTTTCGCGGTCGTCCTCACGGTAACGAATGCGGCCGGCAAGCGTTTTGTGCGAGCAATGTTCGCTCCAGGTTTGAGCGATTGTTTCGAGTTCAATGTCGGTCGGTTCTCTGCCCTGTTCGCGAAAATAGGCTTGAATCGCGAGCATTTCGTCTTTCTGCAAGGCGAGTTGCCCCTCGCGACTGAGTTTGACCAACTCGTCAGTATTCATCGACAAAAGTGGGATCGTATTCAGAACGAAGGCATACGGGTGCCCAATCGACAACGAATCGAGATGCAGCGGACCTTCCACGATCAGCTCGATCGCCGCATTTGATAATACTTTTTCACCGAAGCGTCGAAGTTCGTCAGGATTGGCATCTGCATTGAACCAATATCGTCGGCACGTGGCGACGCGATCGGCATGTAAATCGTGCCCCTGAAGCGCCTGCAATGTCGATTGAGCGACATTGTCCGTGACTCCGGGTTTGAAGAGAATATGTATGAGTTTGTTTCCACCCTTGTCGGAGGTCACTTGCGTGGTGTTTCCGTTGAGAGCATGCGTGGAAAACACTTCGACGACCTGGTCGACCAGCAACGTTCGGGCTGCGCGTTCGATCTCAGCCGCGTCGAGGTCTCCTTCAACCAGAAACGACTTCGCCGTGCGGATGTCTCGGAGAGAGTTTAACCCCAGCGACTGGGCCTCACCCAACAGTCGACGGCCTTCCCGATCGGGTTGATGAGGGGCCGGTTTGATTTCGATATCCCAAAGCATGATCGGTCGATCCCATGTGGGGCGAGTGTGCAGTGTCAAAATTCGGGCCGATGAGGCCGCGCTCCACAATTTAACGGGTACGCTGACGGCCTGCCATCCCCGCCCTCATTTTTGCGTGGGGGGTGAGCCGGAAACCGGCGACGGTGCCTTGGCGATCTTCCCCGACTGTAGATCTTTGACGACTTCCGCGAGAATTTCGGGTTTTGCACTGGAAATCACGTGATCGATTCGCGAATCGGGAACGCCAAGCCTCTTCATCATCTCGCCGGCATTAGCCCACAGTTTTTTCTTTTTCGCCTCGCTCGCCAGATATAAATCGGCGACAAGTTCGCTCAGTCGTTGCTCATCGAGCTGGTCGCGATTGTTGTAAAATCGCTTGATGATTTTCTGCTGATGGGGAGAATAATTTCGCGGTGAGTTTTGGTCCGCCATAATTTCTGTTCCTGAATAGTGTAGGGGTAGAGGTTTCAGCCCGCTCATCTCCCCTGGCGTTTGTGTGACGAGCAGCCTCACCCGAATGATTCGTCATACTTGTTCGAAGCACACGTTTTGAAATGGCAATATTTTTCACCCGCATCCCTCGGAAGAGGTGGTCTCAAACCCTCTCCCGCCGGGAGAGGGTTTGAACAGCGCCATTTCAAGACTTGCGATTGGTGCTGGTATGAGGTCACGAAAGTTTATGCTGAAGGCTGTACTCCCGCTTTATAAACTCAACCGCGCTTGTAAAACGGCAATTTGACGATTTTCGCATCAACACCGGTTCCACGAATGTCGACTTGCAGATCGTTCCCGATCGTGGCCAATTCGACGCCGACGTAGGCCATAGCGATTGTCTTTTCGAGCGTCGGAGAAAAAGTACCCGACGTTACTTCGCCGACGTCTGCACCATCCTTGAGTACGGCGGCGTGCTCGCGAGCGATTCGTTTTCCGGAAAGTTCGAGCCCCACACGACGCACGTTTGGACCTTGTTGCTTGACGTTGCCGAGTATTTTTGAGCCGGGAAAATGCCGATTGTCGAGCTTGACGGCGAAACCGAGACCGGCCGAAAGCGGATCGATCGATTCGTTCAATTCGTGGCCGTATAGCGGCATGCCTGCTTCCAGCCGTAATGTATCGCGGCAACCCAGCCCTGCTGCGTGTGCTCCCGACGCAATAAGCGCCTCCCACAACACAAGCGCCTTGTTCGCAGGCAGAATAACTTCAAAACCGTCTTCTCCCGTGTACCCGGTGCGGCTGACCAGTGCGGGTGAGAAATCGATCGATGTCTTGATCCCGGTGTAATACTTCAATGATGCGATTGGATCGGCCACCAGAGGAGCGAGAAGCGAAACCGAGTTCGGCCCCTGCACCGCGATCATGGCTCGTTCGAACGTCATGTCGGTGACCACAACGTCAAATCCCGATTGATGCCGGGCAAGCCAGTCGATGATTTTCTCACGATTCGACGCATTCACGACCATCATAAAGTCGTCTTCGAAGCGGTAAACCAGAATATCGTCCAGAACACCGCCGAGGGTGTTCGTCATCAGCGAGTAACGAATTTCGCCTGGCTTCAAACCTGTGATGTCGTTCGTGATGAGTGAATCGATGAACTGCGAGTCGTCGGGTCCGGCGATCTTCAGCCGTGCCATGTGCGAAACGTCGAACAAACCGCAGTTGTTGCGAACGGCGTGATGTTCGTCGGTGATCGATGTGTACTGCACCGGCATATCCCAGCCGGCGAAATCGACCATCCTTCCCCCATGTTCTACGTGCCAGTCATAACAGGGGGTTCGCAATGCCATGGATACCTCGCTCGCGGTTTCTGTTAACAGTTAATCACAGTGACACAGGAAATGACGAATGTCGAAGTTCCAATGTCGAATCAAATCCGAATTTCGAAGCACGAAACCAGTTTTGGTCATTCGACATTCGGATTTCGACATTCGTCATTCATCCGTTCGTTGTGTCTCGGTGGTAAAAAATCTTCTTGCTATTGTTCCAACATCAAACCGGATCCGAGACCAGCATGGCTTTAAAGTATTCGCGATTGAGCCGCGCAATATTCGTGACGGAAATCGCCGCCGGACAGGCGGCTTCGCATTCGTAGGTGTTCGTGCACGAGCCGAAGTTTTCTTCGTCCATGCGGGCGACCATCTTCAGCACGCGCTCGGCCCGTTCGGGTTTGCCTTGCGGAAGAATCGCCAGCTGCGAGACTTTCGCCGAAACAAACAACATCGCCGACGCGTTCTTGCACGCGGCAACGCAGGCACCGCAACCAATACAGGCGGCGGCATCCATGGCCTTTTCCTGATCGCGCCCCGGAACAAGAACCGCATTGGCATCGGGGGCATTGCCGGTGTTGACCGAGACATACCCCCCGGCCTGCATAATACGATCGAACGCCGAACGATCGACGACGAGGTCTTTCACCACGGGAAACGACGATGCTCGCCACGGTTCGATGACAATCGTGTCACCGTTCTTGAAACGCCGCATGTGCAACTGGCACGTGGTGGTTTTCGTATCCGGTCCGTGCGGCTGGCCGTTGATCACAACGCCGCATGTTCCGCAAATTCCTTCTCGACAGTCATGATCGAAGGCGACCGGTTCTTCACCGCGGTTGATCAAGTGTTCGTTCAGCACGTCGAGCATTTCCAGAAACGACATATCGATGGAAATGCCGCTGAGCTGGTACGTGCGGAACGCGCCTTGTGCATCGTGTGATGCCTGACGCCAGACTTTGAGGGTCAGGTCGAGTGACTCGCTCATTTATTTATAGCTCCTCGTCGTCAGATGAACTTCTTCAAACGTGAGAGGTTCTTTGTGCAACTGCGGAGCCTGATCGACTCCGTTGAATTCCCACGCGGCGGCGTAACAGTAATTTTCGTCGTCGCGCAAGGCTTCGTTTTCGGCCTGATATTCTGCGCGGAAATGTCCGCCACACGATTCGTTGCGGTTGAGCGCATCGTTGGTCAACAGCTCAGCAAATTCGAGGAAATCGGCCAGACGGCCGGCGTGTTCGAGATTCTGGTTGAACTCCTCCCCCGAACCCATCACTTTGACATTTTTCCAGAACTCGTGACGCAAGCGACGAATCTGGTCGATCGTCGCCGTCAGCCCTTCGGCGGTCCGCGACATTCCGACGTTTTCCCACATCAAAGAGCCGAGTTCGCGATGGATGCTGTCGACCGACCGACTGCCATTGACCGCCATTATCTGTTCAGCACGACCAACAGCGTCGGCCATTGTTGCCGCGAATGCAGGATGTTCGGTCGTGATCTTGCCGGGCGACGTCGACGCCAGATGATCGCCGACGGTGTACGGAATGATGAAGTAACCGTCGGCCAATCCCTGCATGAGAGCACTGGCTCCCAGACGGTTGGCACCATGATCCGAAAAATTCGCTTCGCCGAGTACGAACAGCCCAGGGACCGTGCTTTGCAGGTGATAGTCGACCCACAACCCACCCATCGTGTAGTGAACCGCAGGGTAGATTCGCATCGGAACTTTATAGGGATTATCGTCGGTAATTTTTTGGTACATGTCGAACAGGTTGCCGTACCGTGCCCGCACGGTCTCTTCACCAAGCCGCCCAATGGCATCCTGGAAGTCAAGATATACGGCCATCTTGGTCGTTCCGACGCCGAAACCGGCATCGCAGCGTTCTTTCGCTGCACGAGAGGCGACGTCGCGAGGAACGAGATTACCGAACGCCGGGTATCGCCGTTCGAGAAAATAGTCCCGTTCTTCATGAGGAATCTGATCGGGCGAACGAGGGTCGTTCTGCTGTTTCGGCACCCACACGCGCCCGTCGTTACGCAAACTTTCGCTCATGAGCGTCAGTTTTGACTGATAATGGCCCGACGTCGGAATGCAGGTGGGGTGAATCTGCGTGAAACAGGGATTGGCGAAATAGGCACCGCGTTTGTAACAGCGCCACGCTGCCGTCACGTTGCAGTTCTTGGCGTTCGTCGAAAGATAATAAACGTTGCCGTAACCCCCGGTGCAGAGCAGAACGGCGTCGGCGGCAAACGATTCGTACTTGCCGGTGACAAGGTCGCGGGTCACAATGCCGCGGGCTACACCGTCGACGACGACAAGGTCCATCATTTCTTTACGGGGGAACAGTTTGACGCGCCCCGCTTCGACCTGCCGCATCATCGAACTATATGCGCCGAGCAACAGCTGCTGGCCGGTTTGTCCGCGGGCATAAAATGTTCGCGAAACCTGTGCCCCGCCGAACGAACGATTGGCAAGCGTGCCGCCGTATTCTCGGGCGAACGGAACCCCCTGTGCAGCACATTGGTCGATGATCAAATTGCTGAGATACGCCAGCCGATAGACGTTTGATTCGCGGGCGCGGAAATCGCCCCCTTTGACGGTGTCGTAGAATAAACGCCAGACGCTGTCGCCGTCGTTTGGATAGTTCTTGGCGGCGTTGATTCCCCCCTGAGCCGCGATGCTGTGCGCCCGGCGGGGGCTGTCCTGCAGGCAAAACGACTTCACGTTGTAACCGAGTTCGGCGAGCGACGAGGCAGCCGAGGCCCCTGCCAGGCCGGTTCCGACGATGATGATGTTGTACTTACGCTTGTTCGCCGGGTTGACGAGCTTGAGTTCCTGTTTGCGATTTTCCCAACGCTGGTCCATCGGACCGGAAGGAACTCGCGAATTCAGTGTCGTCGTGGACACCGTGCTCATGCTGACCACTCCTGAAGATCGATGGGCAACTCAAAATGTTCTGATTTGCACATGAGATGTTGCATTGAATTATTCGAAGATTCTGTATTCGTGTCGATCAGTTTTGCGACATGTCGCTGCTCACTGAATCATAGCCCAGACAACGAAGGAGCCGAACCCGATCCCGATTGCACCTGCGAAAATGATGCCGATCCACTCGATGGTGCATTTAATCTTGGGATGCAGCAACCCGAGCGATTGAAAGGCACTGGAAAACCCATGCGTCAAGTGGACCCAGAGGGCGATACTTCCCGCCAGATACAGCCCCATTGTCACCGGGTTTTTGAGAATCATCACCGCTTTGTCGAACGGTTCTTTTCCCTCGTAATCGAAGCTTCGCGCTTCGAACTTGAAATCGGCCAGGTGTAAGATGAGGAATCCCAGCACGACAAATCCCGTCGCCATCATCCAATTACTGATGCGTCGAGTCGGCCCCGGAACCTCTATTTTTGTTTCCCTCCGGGCATACGATACGTTTCGAGCCTGTTGGTTATCTCGCGTGAGAGAAAAAGCCAGGTATATGTGAAAGATAAACAGCGCGAACAGCCCCACCTCGGCCACCATTAGCAACTGCTCCTGGCTGTGCAGCTTGTGAGCATACTCGTTGTACGCCTCGGGGCTTACGTACAGCAAGAAGTTGCCCGCCAAATGCACGACCAGAAAACCGCATAACAGCAGTCCGGTAATAGCCATCACAAACTTCTTCCCCACGGAAGAAGAGAGAGCTCGCACAAGCCAGTTCAAGATCGGCTCCTTTCACATCCTGCCGCGTGCGCGGAGTGTGAACGCAACGAAGTCATTGCCACCATCAAAAAGACCTTCACATTTCAGAATCTACCGGATTATAGGGGAATGACCCCGAACTGCAATCGTCCGGCATCACGTTTCTCGGTGAGTAGCAGGGAAGGAGCCGGAATTCCACGAAGCGACATGAAATGATGCTGGAAGTGCGTATAAGGGGGGAAAGTACGTGGTCGATTTTCGTTGGGCGCAACCTCGATCGAGGCCTCTTACTCTTTCCGAAAGGGGGCAGACAAGACAGTCATTAATCGTTCGATTCTTCTTCGGTTATCGACGAAACCGATTTCCCCCCTTTCGCCTCGTTGTCGGCGAGTTTAATTTTCACTGCGAGTGTTCCCTTATTGTCGGCAATCTCTCCCCAGCCGTCGCGACAGCGAACGTACAACTGTCCCGATTGAGGAACCGTGAAGGTAACTTCGGCCCCAAGCTCGAATTCGTCGGAAAGTTTATAGTCGTCCATCACGACGCCGATGAGTCGACCTGATCCGGCGTCATTTCCGTCGGCTGTCAACATGGCCCCTTCGGCGTCGACCGACCATTCCCCGGCCGCTTCACAGGCGTAAGTCGATTCTTCATCGACCAATACCCGCGTCGGCTGCCAGCCTTTCGCGGCAGAGACTTTGACATTCTGTCCCCGAGTTCCTCGCAGTACACGGAACTTCGGCTTCCAGTCCCAGGCACACAAATCGACACGATAACCCGCTTCAAGATGATTAAGAAAAAACAGGTACTCGAACGAAATCTCGTCCGCCATCGAACCGTACACCTGCTCGAATGACACTTTCTGCTTCGTGAGGAACCCCAGTCCCAACGGGCGAAATCGTTCGCGGTAATTCGGATTGTGCTCGAGCAAATGACACAATGCCCATCGCCATGCATAATTCTGCCAACTGTCGCCGGTCCGTTCGTTCGAGTTGACGATTTCGTTTAGACTTTTGGGCTCCGATTCGCGGATATAACGGATGACAATCTCTGCCGCATTCACCGAATGATCGTTTTCATTCCAGTAGTTGCCCATCTCGGCCATTCCTTCGCTGTACCAGGTCGGTCCGGTCGTGCCGAACGACTGGCCGCAGTAGGCATGAACGGCCTCGTGCTGGGGAGTCCCACGATCGGCCACAGCGTAAACCGTCGCTTTCGCCTGAAAATCGTTGCCGTTGGTCACGACCGTCGTCATCGTCAGCCCCCCTCCCGATTCCAGACTGTCGAGGGCGGCTGCGGGAAAGGCGTCTTTCGGCCAGTTTTCCAAATCTTTGACGACGTAACATTCAATCGTCTGCCGACACGGACGACCCCAGTAACCCGAAACCAGCTTGATCATCGTTTCGAGTCGCTTCAGCAGGTCTTCCGCTTCCTCGGCAGACAGATCGGTGTGCACAAGAAAATGCGGCGAGAAATAATCACGGAGCGTCCCTTCGGCCTCGGTCCTGTCGTTTTTTTTCTTCGTTGACGGTTTCTTCTGGGCCGCGCTCGCGGTCGACGCCCATTGTGATTTTCCAAACGGACTCGGTAAGTGAAGCGGAATCAGCAACAGGGCAAGTGAAATGGAAATCGTCGTCCATCTCCACCGGGGATACCAGTTCGACATTCTATTCCCCCTTCTTGTACGTCTCGCCGTCATGGTCTTTTATGAAGAAGTCAACGAAAGGAAGTCCATCGACAGGCCCGACGAAAACGATTCGCGCGAACGCAAGAACGCCCTCAAGTATACGCATCTCATCGCCACTTTTCGACAGCGAAATGAGAAGGGGATTTCGTGTGGGTTTTCGACCCAACGGTTCCAGGGCACACTGGAAATCGCCGCCCGTTTATCAACACGTTTTGCACGCCTCTTCATCCCGTGAGTGACGAAAAACGCGAAAATCGCCTGGACATCTTCTATTTTTGGAAAAATTGAAAAAATGAGGCGAATTCATTTGAGATTCTGTAACGATTGCGGTAATCTTCCCGTCAGCTGTGGGGAATCAACCCATAACGACTTTCAAAGTGGACTAACAGTGGGTATTTAACCCACTGCCAAGGAAGGCCAGGAGCAGACCTCAAGGATGAGTTTTCTACGATTGGCAACATGATCGGCTGAGAACAATATGACGCAGGACGTTTACATCGTGGGCGAACATCGACGGACCGTCGATGAGCGTTATCGGGTGACGCTTCCTCCGGATATGGCCGAGATGATTTCGAATAACGACGGCGATTTGATGCTGGTCAAAGAACGCTACGGTTGTTTAAGCCTCTGGCGTGGCGAAGACTGGCAGAAACGGCTCGATGAAGGGGTGGCCCTCATCAAGCAGAAGATGCAACTCGGACGGATGGAACAGCGTTGGAACGACGTGCAACGCTGGGGGCGACTGCTCTCAACGCGGCACAAACAAGTCAACCTGGCCAATCGTTCGCGGTTGTTGATTCCGGAAGGCTTTCGAGAATTCCTGGGAGTTCCCACGAACTCCGACGTCATGATTATCGGGGCCGTGATTTGCGTGGAGATCTGGAACCCGCAGGCATGGCTTGACGTCTTGCGAGACGATATGCCCGAATTCGGGGAAATGTTCAAACAGCTTTCGAATTGATGTGGCAGTGAATTCAGACCGACATTCGTCGAATAAAAGTCCGACCATTTCGATACACAGTGCCCGGCCTCAGAGTAGAGGAGCGCTTCTCTCACTCACTACGATCCCGTATCCGAATACACCTGCAACCATACGAAACCCAAGGATGGCTTGTTTGGCACGGATGCCGCTTCTCTCTCAGGCCGGGCACGTGGTTTATACTCGAAATGACGAATGACTAAATCCGAATGACTAAGGAATGACTAAGGAATGACGAAACCCGAATGTCCAAATGGTGACATTTTCAAGCCCTTTGTATATTCGTCATTGAATCGCACCTTCTCGATCGGAACAAGACGCACAAAAGTCCTCGCCTGCGTTTGGGTGGCACCGATGAAATCGGTGGGGCGTAGCCATAAGAGGCCGTGGATCAATCGATCCTATCGATGGGGACTCCCGCACGCCGTCAGTTCTTATCTCACACCATCTCGACGAACTCTCCGTCCATTCCGTCGCCCACTGAAGAAGTCTTATACACCAGTCGTCAGCCGATGAGTAGCCTCGAACGGCTGCGCCACCCCGATTGCATCGGAGCTACCCCGCGTCCTAAGGGGCTATTCGTCAAGCGTCCAGAGCCTCACCGACCCATCCCAAGACGTGGTGGCAAGCCTTTTTCCATCATGAGAATAGGCAACGGATATAACCGGCTTGGTATGATGATCCAGTCTACGCAAACACCGACCGGTCTTGACATCCAGAACACGAACTGAACACATACGACTATAGTCGTTGCTGTCTAGATCTTTGAAGTCACCGCCCCCCACGGCAAGCGACAAACCATCGGGTGAGAAGGCAATTGCTTGCGGAGAATAAACGGGCACATCAAGTTCATGTTTACGTGCCCCACTCGCCACATCCCAGAATCCAGTCTTGTAGCCACTTGAGCAAATGAGGGTCTTTCCATCTTGTGAGAAAAAGATTGCCGCGACAAGGCTATCAGAATGGTTCAGAGTCTTCACTTTCTGTCCAGTCGCCACGTCCCAGAGCGAAACCTGTCCCTCTTTCTTATCTGGAATCGCTAATATCTTCGCATCTGGAGAGAAGGCTACCATATACACTCCATCTTCCTGTCCCGCCAAACTCGCTCTGAGTTGACCATTCACCAAATCCCAAAGATGAACCATGCCGTCCGTCGTCCCGATAGCGAGACAATTACCATCCAAGGCGAACGCCAGCGAAGTAATATCGCTGTCTTGAAAATTTAAGATGCTACGCTCCTTTCCGGTTTTTCGGTCCCAGAGCACGATTGCTCCGGCATTTCCGCTAGCGATGGTTTTACCATCCGGAGAAAAAGCCATCGCTCCAAATACATGGGTATAGGGATGGCTGGCGGTCGGCCTGAGAGTCTTGACTGCTTTGCCAGTGCGCACGTCCCATATCAACACTGTGCCGTCCAAATCAACGCAAGCAACATCGTCTCGATCCGGAGAAAACGTGATCGACGAGAACGCGGCTTCTTCTGATTGCTCTCTTAAGGTAACGCCGGGAGTCGTCTTGTTGTCCACTGGTTCCGACAACGAAAATTTCGGCATTGATAAGACGGTTGAAATCAGAATCAGCAAAAAAACATTGGTCTGTTGTACTCGCATGGAATCCATTCCTTTATGAGAAGTCGTTTAATACGCCTATCGCTTTTCCGTTCGAAATGACCGCTGCGACGAACGCATCATCTACATGACCTTTGCATCCACGAACTGCTTGACCAACAAATGAGTTTGAATTCCTCTTGGTAACGTCGTACTTCACTTTGCCGTCGGCCGCCGCTGCAATTTTTTTTGCCTCGTCGATTAAACACTCCGCCAACTCGCACTGCTGTTTCTGGTCTCCAAGTCCTTGACCCGGATTGGCGGGATCCTTTAACACAACGATTGTGCCTTGTGTTTTTCCTCGGCAATGTGCCCCTTTATACACAAAAATTCCCCATGCTTTCTTGGCACCGGCGGGGAAAAATCTTCCGTCTGACAAAATAGGTCCAAATCCACCTGGGCCAAGCCCAACTCGTTCCGCAACAGGAGCGAGCACCTTTCCCGTCAAATCTCTTCCCGTATAATGCAAAAGCTCAAGTGTGTACGTTGTTTTGCCCTCCAATTTTTCGTCACATCCAACAGTACAAGTTTCCCATGAGTCTGCTTCAATACACAAGTGCCGCCAATATGTTTTGAAAGCCGATGCTGCAAAGACGCGTGCTGTTAGAGTTAAAAATCCCGAGGGGTCAATTTGATTGACGGGATTGCTGTTTACATAGGAATATGCATGTTCCGGTATCTCACCCAGCAGAACTGACTCGTTCTGTGGCAACGGATCCCTCGCCGTAAATCTCGCCAAAACGGGCATGTACATGGAAATTCTCCTTGATGATTGAGTTATCGTTCCGGTAACCCAAACCGTTGCGGTTCAGATAGCGGCGTCGGCTGGGGCACGTGAGGTGCCGGGAATCGAACCGCAGGTTGACCGAATGTCGCGACTTGAGGACGTTGCGGCTGCATCCGACGTTGCAGGCAACCGGTACACTGGCAAATTGGCGTATGTCCCGGCATTCCCTGTGGCTGGGACGCCGCTTCACACTACATAATCCGGCAAAGCGTTGTGATAGCGTTGTCGAGGTCTGAGTCGCATCCGGCACCAGAGGATGCCAATCGCTCCTGGCACCCTAGTAGACAACGTATCGTTGCCTCGCGCTGTTCACGAGTTAATGTATTCCACGCAGCCTCCCTCGTTGACGCGGACAAGACGTAATCAAGCAAATCGCGGTCGGGAACATCTGCACTTTCGAGAGCGTTCAGTATCCAAACAGAAATGGAAATAGCTCGTAGTCAATGAACGACACGGCGCTTCTGTTCCAGATTATCTCCGCGACAGAGATGCCAACGCCCTTCTGTAGACGATCAAGCACCGATCGAATCCAGTCGAAAGTTTCCGCAGTTTCGCCATCTCGTGCCTTGGGTGCGATCTTGTTGCAAATCGCGGCCGCAGCGCTTGCACCACAGAACCTTTTGTTGTCGTACACCAGCGGCTCGATCATAGTTGCCCTTTACAATTGCAATCCTTCCAATTCTTAGGACTAGTAGTAGTCCATCTAACGTTAAATGTCGTTTAATGGATACAGAGCTTTGAGTTTGATTCGGGCGTCTG
>JAQCEJ010000051.1 GCA_027618475.1 Planctomycetota bacterium
AACGGGGGCTTCCTGCGGTGCGCCCCCGCCACCCGACCCATTGTGTTAAACCCGATCGCCCTGAAGCAAACACGCAGACCGCAGCAGTACTCGATCTGCGAAGAACGCCTGATGATGAATACGATTTGTCGTTTGATATCTTCACCAAGTTGGGAATTGGTTGTTTACCCCCCTTGCGAGTACCAATGGACACGAATAAAATCAAGATTCGCAAAAATATTTATGACGGAGCAATCGAGGATCGACGGAACGATTCGGTCCCGGACAGGAATGACTGACGATGCCGATCGATCCGCAACAGACCATTTACTACAAAAGAGCACGATTTACGACCCGATTGCCCGTCGATCGGCTCTATTCGCAGGCTCATTTTTGGTTATTCAAAGAGGAGGACGACGTCTGGCGCGTCGGCTTAACCAAGTTCGCCACACGCATGTTAGGTGATTTCGTTGAGTTGCGGTTCGAGGTTCTTCCCGGTGAAGACTTGGAACCGGGGCAGATCGTTGGTAGCATCGAGGGATTCAAGGCCGTGTCGGATATTTATTCCGTCATGGCGGGGGAGTTTGCCGGTTCGAACCCGGATCTGGAAAGCGATCCCGTTCTGGTCGATAAGGATCCTTATGATAAGGGGTGGCTGTATCGCGTACGCGGTCGGCTTCCCGAAAACGCGATGGACGTTCACGGTTATATCGGATTACTCGATGCCACCGTCGAACGGATGCTTCAAGAACAACAACAGGCAACGGACGATAAAACATGTTGACCCCCCAATACATCATGATCGGTGGATTTCTGGGGGCCGGCAAGACGACGGCCATCCTGCAATTGGCGCGGGAGTTCCGTGAACGCGGACGAAAGGTCGGGCTGATCACCAACGATCAGAGTTTCGGCCTCGTCGACACCACCATGCTCCGTTCACACGGTTTTGCCACCGAAGAAATCACCGGCGGTTGTTTCTGCTGCCGGTTCGGTTCGCTGGTGGAAGCCGCCGGCAAACTGACCGACGATACGCAACCGGACGTTTTTCTTGCCGAACCGGTCGGGAGTTGCACCGACCTGCGGGCGACCGTGAGTTACCCGTTACAACAAATGTACGGCGACAACTACGCCGTCGCCCCGTTAAGCGTCGTGCTCGACCCGTTTCGCACGCGTCAGGTGCTCGGTCTCGATCAAGGCAAGACCTTCTCGGCTAAGGTCGTTTACATTTTCGAAAAGCAACTCGAAGAAGCCGACATTCTGGTCATCAACAAATGCGACCTGATGGATGAACGCCAGCAGAGTGAATTGCAGACTGCCCTCGAAACGCGGTTTCCGTCAGCAACGGTCATTCGGATTTCGGCCCGCAACGGATCGGGCATTTCCGAATGGATCGCACAAATTGAAAACAATGAACAACGCCGTAACGAATCGATGGACGTCGATTACGACACGTACGCCGAAGGAGAATCGCTGCTCGGCTGGTTGAATCTCTCGGCAACGCTCGAAGGAGAAGAGTTTGACGGCAACGAACTTCTGATCGCACTCGGCAAGAACATCCGTTTGCGACTCGATCAACACAGCGTCGAGATTGCTCATCTCAAGATGACACTGACACCCGACAGCGGCAACGATCTTGCCGTGGGAAATCTCGTCCGCAATGAAACGAGCATCGAATTGTCTCACGAACTGGTCGAACCGCTCGATGTGGGACAATTGATTCTCAATCTGCGTGCCGAAGGGGATCCCGAACAGTTGAAACAATTCGCCGTCGAAGAATTGAAGACTCTCGTGGCGGAATCGCAACTGACGCACACGGTGGAGCATGTCGAGGCGTTTCGACCGGGGCGACCGGTTCCGACGCATCGACTGACAGGTACAACCTGAACCAAACGATAATGTTTTGAAATCGTAATCGACAGGGGACACCCCCCTGAGAAATGTGTTGAGTTTGATCGATGACTGACCAACCGCGAATTCTGTATTGTCACTGCGCCTTTGCGCAGGTCATTCCCAAAGACGTCAAGCAGGGTGTGCTCGAACGTCTTGGGGAAGCGGGTGTCGATTTCGATTGCGTTCCCGATCTCTGCGAAATGTCGGCGAATCGCGATCCGATACTTCAGCAGATCGCCGAGAACCCGGATGTGCGTATCGCGGCGTGTTTTCCCCGTGCCGTGCGGGGTTTGTTTGTCGCAGCGGGACATCCTCTTCCCCAACCGGAACCGGAAGTCGTCAACATGCGCATGCTCAATGCCGAAGAAGCCACGGCTGCGTTGCTTCGTCCGCGTGACGAATCGCCACTCGCTCAACAAGAAGAAGCCCAGACGGTCGAAACAACCGGCACGGGAGCCAGGGAAGGAAATCGCACATGATCGCCACCAAAACCGGTCCTCGAGTCGTCCTCTATGAGGGAGCGGATGCTTCTCCCCTCGAGAATTCGTTTCGCGTCGAGCTGATGGCCAAGCTGCTCGAACGGGGTTTGCCGATCTCGTTGGCTCGCGGCAACGCACTGAATTCGACAGAGAATAAACAGATCGTGCTCGGCAATTTTGGAGGTCGTTTTCCCGAAGCGGATTCATCGACGGCCGAATTCCGCGATATCGCCGGGCTCGATGCCGTTGCTGTCGTGTCGCTCGTCGAAGATGTGCTCGCCGGAACGAACGATCCGTCGAACACCAAACGCTGGAAGCCGTGGTTTCCGGTCATCGATTTCGGCCGTTGTACGAATTGCATGCAATGTTTGAGTTTCTGTTTGTTTGATGTTTACGGTGCGACGTCGGACGGAAAAATTCAGGTTCAGAACGAGAGCAACTGCAAGACCGATTGTCCCGCCTGTTCCCGGGTCTGTCCCGAAGTTGCCATCATGTTCCCCAAATACAAGGCGGGACCGATCAACGGCGATGAAATCAGTACCGACGATGTTCGCCGCGAAGGGATGAAGGTCGATATCTCCGCACTGCTCGGCGGCGATATTTACGCCATGCTGCGCGACCGCAGTGCCAAAGCTCAATCCCGTTTTTCGAAAGAGCGTGACGACGAACGAGCCCTTAAGGAACGCCAGCGCTGTCTCAATAAATTGAAGGCTGCGGCAGGTGATATCGAAATCCCGACCGAAGTGCTTGCAAGTCTTCCGTCAATGGATCAAATTCAAAGTAAAGCAGAACAGGCACGACAACGAGCTGCACAGGCACTCGCACAACAAGCCAAATCGACTAATGCCGACTCCGGTCAATAAAGCATTTGCCGGTTCGGCTGATAAAGAATAAGAATTAAGAATTATGTCCGTCACATTAAAAATGGGTCGCCGATTGATGATGGAACCGGATTTCCGGTTGTTCCTGAAGTTTGCCTACAACTTCGGGTACAAGGGAATGCGGTCGGTTCAACGGTTCAAGAAACGTCTGAAAAAAGGGGTGAGCTTCCCGCCGTTTCTTTATCTGTCGATCATTAATTCGTGTCAGTTGCGATGCCAGGGGTGCTGGGTCGATGTCGCCGCCAAACGGCAGATGATCGAACTCGACGACCTCAACCGCATCGTTCTTGACGCCAAAGAACATGGCAACAGCTTTTTCGGGATTCTCGGTGGCGAACCGTTTATGCATCCGCAGTTGCTTGAATTTCTGGCGATGCATCCCGACTGTTATTTTCAGATCTTCACGAACGGTCAGTTGATTACCCCCGAAGTCGCCAAAGAACTTCGCCGACTCGGAAACAGCACGCTCCTCGTCAGTATTGAGGGATCGGAAATCGTCAGCAATGAGCGGCGCGGCGGTAAAGACGTGCTTAATAAAACGATGGAAGGCCTTAAGAACGCGATCGCAGAACGATTGATCGTCGGTGTGGCGACCAGCGTTTGCCAGACGAATTACGAGCTGGTCAGCGAAGAATGGCTTAAGACATTGATCGACATGGGGGTCTTATATGCCTGGTTTCATACGTACCGGGTTGTCGGCCCCGATCCTTCGGCACATCTGGCTTTAACTCCCGAGCAAATCGTGACGTTGCGCCGTTTCGTTGTCGCCATGCGTCGCAAATTGCCGATCGGGATCGTCGATGCGTATTGGGACGATAAAGGAGAAGCGCTCTGTCCGATGGCGACGGGGATCAGTCATCATATCGGCCCCTCCGGCGCCATCGAACCCTGCCCGATCATTCAATTCGCCAACGAAACCATTTACGATGACAAGCCGTTGTATCAGTTGATCACCGAGTCGAGTTTTCTCGACGACTTCCGGAAAACCGCCGCCGAAGCGACACGAGGCTGCATCGTGCTGGAACGTCCCGATCTGGTGCGAGAACTGGTGCAACGTCATTCCGCCCCCGATACGACGCAGCGAGGTACGGCACTTGCCGAACTCGAAGCATTAACCCCCCGCCATAGTCAACACCTGCCGGGACAAGAAGTCCCAGAAGATCATTGGTTGTATCGATTTGCCAAGAAGCATTGGTTCTTTGGTTTTGGTGCATATACTTGATGTAATAGCCACGCCTTCCTTGATTCCATAGAGGATTCCATGCAACAGTTGCCAGTGGTCGGACTGCCTGTTTTGAATATGCCGCGCCCCGTTCCTGTTCAGATCGAACGGCAGCCGAAAGAAAATATTCCGCAGACGCGCCCCGAACGGGAACAAATTCGGGCAGAGATACGCGAATTCGTGAAACAGCGCAAGCCGGTTCCCCCTCTGCGGGTCGACGAATTGCGATCGCTCTCCGAAGAGTTCGTGGCCCAGTTTCAGTTGAATCCGATTTATACCGAATACGTCGTCGTTTTGATGAACAGCGAAATGTGGCGCGATTCGCTCGCCGCCGTCCCTTACGAACGCCGGCTGTTGCTGTTGCCGAAGTGTCTGCGACTCGAAGAACGCTGCCCTGCCCCGTTTGACGAATTCGGACTCTTGTGCAAGCAATGCGGCCTTTGTTCGATTCAAGACCTTCAGGCCGAAGCCGAACGATTGGGATATGCCGTTCTCGTCGCGGAAGGTTCGGCGCTGGTGATGGCCATCATCGAAACCGGCAAAATCGAAGCGATTGTCGGCGTCAGCTGTTTGTCGGTTCTCGAAAAGGCGTTTCCGTTCATGGAAGCCGCGGCGATTCCCGGCGTGGCGATTCCCCTGTTGCAGGACGACTGCAAAGACGTCACGGTCGACCTCGACTGGATTTGGGAAGTTATTCATCTGACGAGCGACGACCGCACCTACCGCATGAACCTCGATAAACTCCGCGAAGAAGTGCAGACCTGGTTCTCCGAAGAGGAACTCAACCGCCTGATGGGGCCGGCATCGAACGAAACCGAGCGTCTCGGCCGCGAATGGCTTGCCAAAGATGGGAAGCGCTGGCGACCGTTTCTCAGCGTCTGCGTGTGGAAGGCGCTTCAGGACGATCCCGATGCTGAAATCCCCGATGATTTGCGCAAGATCGCCATCGCCGTCGAATGTTTTCACAAAGCATCGCTGATTCATGACGACATCGAAGACAACGACGACCTGCGGTACGGTGATGCGACATTACACGTTTCGCACGGCGTGCCGATGGCCCTGAATGTCGGCGATCTGTTGCTGGGTGAAGGGTATCGGCTGATCGGCGAATGCGAGGCCGACCCCAAGCGCGTGACGGCGATGCTTCGCGTGGCGGCGATGGGACACCGCACTTTATGCCTGGGACAAGGAGATGAACTGAGCTGGACGCGGAATCCCCTGCCGATGTCATCGATGGAGGTCATGGATATTTTCCGCCGCAAGACCTCCCCGGCATTCGAAGTGGCGTTACAGCTGGGGGCCGTACTGGGAGGGGGAGACGAGAAGCTCGCCTCGGTGCTTTCGCGATACAGCAGCGCTCTGGGGATCGCCTATCAGATTCGTGACGACGTCACCGATCTCACGAACGGCGACGACCCAAGCGACCTGATGATGATGCGCCCGACATTACCGTTGGCGTTGTTATTAGAGCGAACGGTGGCCAGTCCCGATGAAAAATCGCTGGTCGAAAAGGCGTGGCGCCGGCAAACCGACGATGCCGAGCTCGAACAGATTCGCGATGCGATGACTGCGTACGATATCCCGAATCGCTGTCACGTGCTGCAAGAGTCGTACAAAGAAGAGGCGCTGCGGGCCTTGAGCGAATTGAAGAGCCCGAATCTCAAGGGATTGTTACGTCGTGTCGTCAGCAAGATATTCAGTCTCGAATTGAAAGGTTGGTGCAGTGAGTTTGAAGCTCGAAATGGCTCAAGTAGCCCGACTGGCGCCGAAGGTGCTGGGGAGCTCGACTTCGCTCGTCGTTGATTTCTTTCATTCGCAACAGCAACCAGACGGCGGCTTTCCTGATCGTGCCGGCCGAAGCGACTTGTATTACACCGTCTTCGGCATCGAAGGATATATCGCACTTCAGCAGCCGTTACCGACGCAAAAGATCTACGAATACGTGCGTTCTGTCGGGGATCTCTCCGATCTCGATCTGGTGCATGTCTCGTGTCTCGCACGTTGCTGGTCGGCATTACCGATGGCCCTTCGGATGGAATGCCCGCGCGATGCCATACTCGACCGAATGAAAAGTCACCGAACTCCCGACGGCGGTTTCGAATCGGCTGTCGACCAGCCGGCAGGATCGATTTACGCTTCGTTTATGGCGGTGGGAGCCTATCAGGATTTGAACGAACCGATTCCGGAGGTTGAGCGACTGCTGGACTTCGTCGAATCGCTGCAAGATCCGGGGGCCGGATTCAAAACCAGTCTCGCGCTCCCGATGTCGGTCGTTCCAGTGACCGCCGGAGCCGTGACGATGCTGCGTCATCTGGGACGGCGCGACGTCGATCCCGCGATCGGTGAGTGGATACTTTCGTGTTTCGATCCGCAGGGAGGATTTCGCCCCGCACCGAGTGCGCCGATTCCCGATCTGTTGTCGACGGCGACCGCATTGCATGCTCTGTCCGGTCTGAAAATCGATCTCGGAAAAGCGAAAGAATTGTGTCTCGATTTCATCGACTCCCTGTGGACGAACAGCGGCGGATTTTACGGACAATGGGACGATTCGCACGTCGATTGCGAATACACCTATTATGCTCTGCTCGCCCTGGGTCATCTCGCCATTTGAAAGTCCCTTTGCCGTGAACGAGTCTTTCGTCGCCGACGTTGACGAACTTCTGAGCAACACGCGACAGACGTTGCTTGGAATGCGCGGCGACCACGGCCATTGGGAGGGAGAGCTTTCGTCGAGTGCATTGTCGACGGCAACCGCAGTGATGGCGATCGGAGAGTATTTGAATGCGGGCGAACATTCACACCCGCCGGTTGAACGCGAGTTGTTGCAACGGCTCGTCGATCGCGGATTGTCCTGGCTTGCCGAAACACAACTCGACGACGGCGGTTGGGGGGATACGGTTCTCAGTATTGCCAACATCAGCACGACGGCGCTAGTATGGGGAGCGTTTTCTCAGTCGGAGTCTCGGTACCGCGATGTCGTGAGCCGATGTGAAACATGGCTGCAGCGCACCGCCGGTTCGCTCGAATCAAAGCCGCTGGCCGAGGCCATTACCCATCGATATGGCAAAGATCGCACGTTTTCGGTACCGATTCTGACGACGCTCGCTATCCGTAATCGATTAGGAGAACCGGCGGCGGCGTGGAAACTTGTGCCGCAACTGCCGTTTGAACTGGCGGCGTGTCCGCATCAATGGTTCGCGCGACTGAAGTTGCCGGTGGTGAGTTACGCTCTTCCGGCACTGGTCGCTATGGGACAGGTCCGGCATGACCGACGCCCTTCGGCGAATCCGCTGTTGCGAATCCTCCGAAATCGCTTGCGACGACGAACGCTCGACGTTCTGACGTCGATTCAACCGACCAGCGGCGGCTTTCTTGAAGCGACCCCTCTGACGAGTTTTGTCATGCTGAGTTTGATTCATGCCGGACTGCACGATCACGACGTCGTGAAGAGAGGATTGGCGTTTCTGATCCGTTCCGCACGCGAGGAGGGAAGCTGGCCGATCGATACGAATCTCTCGACATGGGTGACGACGTTGTCGATCAATGCCCTTTGTGCGAGAGGAACCATCGAAAACGAACTGAACACCGCTGAGACGTCGCAAATATTGAACTGGTTGACGGGACAGCAGTACCAGGTGGAGCACCCTTATACTCATGCGGCTCCCGGTGCCTGGGCGTGGACTGACTTAACCGGAGGCGTTCCCGATGCCGACGATACGCCTGGTGCGTTGTTGGCTTTGTATCATCTCGCCGGACCGAACGACTCGACCACGAAAGCGGCGGCGGCCGGGATCACGTGGTTACTCGATGTTCAGAACAGCGATGGGGGCATCCCGACGTTTTGCAAAGGCTGGGGCACCCTCCCCTTCGACCGCAGCAGCGCCGATTTGACAGCACACGCCCTGCGTGCCTGGAACCGCTGGCACGATCATCTTCCTCGTACTTTGCAGATCCGTATTCATCATGGCATGGCGGCGGGTTTGAAATTCCTTAAGAAAAAACAACGTCCCGATGGTGCCTGGGCACCTTTGTGGTTTGGCAATCAGTTTGCTCCTGACGAGGAAAACCTGACATACGGTACCAGTCGAGTCTTGCTCGCACTGACTCGCATCGGCCACGCAAATTCCGAAAGTCCCGATGTGGCAACGGGACGCCAATGGTTATTCGATACACAAAATGATGACGGGGGATGGGGAGGCGCACCGCAGACCCCCTCTTCCATTGAAGAAACCGCCTTGTCGCTCGAAGCTCTTGCCGCCGACTCATCTAAGGACTTCACCGAAGCTGAATCAGCGGCGATTCAGCGAGGCATCCGCTGGCTCATCGAACGGACGAACAAGGGTCGAGAATTCCCCCCCTCCCCCATTGGTTTCTATTTCGCCAAACTTTGGTACTATGAACAGCTCTACCCCATTGTGTACACACTTGCGGCGGCGGGGCGAATCCGTGGGTGGCTCGACCAAAAGCAACTGCCTGTGATTACGACGAAAAACGTAATATGACGATCTATCTCGACTGCAATGCCACGACGCCGATCGATCCTCGCGTTCTGGCCGAGGTACACCGGTGTTTCGTCGAAGAAATCGGAAACGCCGGTAGCCCTCACGAATACGGCCTGAGGGCCAAACAGATCGTACACACGGCACGCGACCAGATTGCCAGAATCATTGCCGCGAAACGAAACGAGATTATTTTTACAAGCGGTGCGACCGAGGCAAACAATCTGGCGATTCTCGGCCTTTTCGACCATGGAGTTGCGTCGGGAAAACGGCATATCGTCAGCACGCAGATTGAGCATAAAGCCGTTCTCGAACCGCTGTCATACATGAAGAATCGCGGTTTTGACGTGACGCTCGTTCCTCCCGCATCGAACGGCCGCGTTAATGCTGACGCCATTCTCGACGCCGTTCGGCCCGACACATTGCTCGTATCGATGATGCACGTCAACAACGAAACCGGAGTGATTCAACCGGTCGCCGACGTGGCCGAGGGCCTGGCGTCGCCCGATCTCTTTCTGCACATTGACGCGGCTCAGGGGTTCGGCAAAGATCTCGATCCGTTACGTCATCCACGCATCGATCTGATGAGCATCAGCAGTCACAAGATCTTTGGTCCCGTGGGAATCGGAGCGTTATTCGTCCGTCGTCGACGCGATCGTGACATCCCTCTCACGCCGTTGATGCATGGTGGCGGACAGGAACTCGGACTTCGCCCCGGCACATTGCCGGTCCCCCTCATCAGCGGTTTCGGGCTCGCGGCAGAGTTATCGGCCGCCGAAGCCGACGCACGCCGCGTCGCGTGTCAGAACATTCGCGAACAGATCATCGCAGGATTATCCCCCTTGCAGCCGATCTATCACGGCGATGAAGCCGTGTCGCTGCCGCACGTCATTTCGGTTTCATTTTCAGGAATCGACGCCGACGAAGTCATCGAACTGCTGACCGGTGTGGCAGCGGTTTCTACCGGATCGGCCTGTACTTCGGTCTGCGCAACATCAAGTCATGTCCTTTCGGCCATGGGTGTCGCACAGCCCGAACTCGACGGTGCGGTTCGCATTTCCTGGAGTCATCGAACCGAGAGCTCGGAACTGCAAACCAGCATCCCGCAGTTTGTCGACCGCCTCTCCCGCATGATGTCGCCGCAGTGACTTCAACCGACACTCGTCTGACCGCGCCGTAGAATAAAATCCCCTTGAATGCCGTCTCGTAGTGCCCTATTATGAAACGAGGCGATTCGAACTTCGATTGCGGACGAGTCCCTCTCTTAATTCGGGCTCACTTTTACACATCTGGCTTCGAATGACTCGATCTCGCAGTTTTTATTGTGCTCGAACGGCGGCAGGGATAACGGTCCAATCTTCGCACCGATCGCGACTGGCATTTCGCCGTGCTCGGGAACTTCGCGGACAGCCTTTGAATCGCCGCGTGCACATCTGGTTTAGACAGCACCGCGATGATATTGTCGCGTGTGGCGTCAGTGCACTGGCCCAGGTTGTCTTTCTGCTCTTTCTCGGACTGATCATTTTTCGATTGGGAGATGGCCGAACGACGATAAATTCACTTTCAGAGAATGCGATTGATGCGAAGATCGGCGACAACGAAGTGGTGGAGTTTTCGGAACCGATTGCACGGGAATTGAACGAAGCCCGAAACGATCATGCCGAGTCGAGTGAAATCGAGATCGCCCGTCAGCTCTCTGAACTCATGACCGACGTCGAGACTAAAGTCTCGTTGAATCATATTCCGATGACGCAGGCGAAAGTGTCCGACGCAACCAAAGCAAAACAGGATCCCGCGTCAAAGAACACATCGGTTCGGACATCCCGGTCTCGAAACCAGCAGACGGATGACGGATCCGAACGTCTCGCGGCACAATTCGCGGCTCGCCATGCCGACGCACGGGGAGCGTTCGTCGAAGCCTACGGCGGCAACGCCAAGAGCGAGGCAGCCGTCGATGCCGGACTCAAATGGCTGGCAGCCCATCAGAGTTCGAATGGGAGCTGGAGTTTCGACCACACGACGGCGGAGTGCAACGGCTCGTGCGGCGATCCGGGGATGTTGCACGATTGCCGCATCGGCGCCACAGGGATGGCGTTGCTGGCCTTTCTTGGATCGGGGCGGACGCACCGCGAAGGGGAATATCAAAAAGAAGTGGGTGAGGCGATCGACTTTCTGCTCGACAACATGAAATGGGACGCCGACGGTAACGGCCTCGATCTCCGCGACGGTTCTATGCCGATGGCGTCGTTCTACGTGCAAGGCATCGTCAGCATGGCATTGTCGGAAGCCTACGTCATGACCTCCGATCGGCGGTTACTCAAACCGGCACAGGGAGCGATCGATTTCATCGTCTGGGCGCAAGACCCGCGCGGAGGGGGATGGAGATACCGTCCGCAAATGCCCGGCGATACCTCGGTCGTCGGCTGGCAGGCCATGGCGCTGACCAGCGCCCGCGTCGCCGGGCTGAAAGTTCCTTCCAAAACGCTAACTCAATCGCTGCAGTTTTTAAAAAGCGTTGAAACCAAGCAAGGGATCGGTTACGGATACACGAATCGCGTGGCCCGGCCATCCACGACAGCGATCGGATTTCTATGCCGCATGTACCTCGAACCGAACCCTCCCCGAAAGACATTTCAGCGGGGTGCAAAACTGCTCGGCAATTTCGGTCCTTCCTATGACGACATGTACTACAACTACTACGCGACGCAGTTCATGCATCATTACGGCGGACCGGAGTGGGACAAGTGGAATGCATCGATGCGCGATTGGCTCATCGAAACGCAAGAAACGCGCGGACACGCGGCGGGTAGCTGGAGCCCTCGCGATCTTCATTCCCGTGCCGGAGGGAGATTGTACATGACGACGATGGCGATTATGACGCTCGAAGTTTATTATCGCCATCTCCCTCTTTATCAACACGGGACCGAACGCCCGGAACTTCCGGATATCGAGTACGAACTCGATCGGCTGAGGGAAGCCGAGGCATCCACCGACGAGTAATCGGTTTCGGAGGGGATGGGCATCGTGAGTTGAATACGTCAAGAACTCAGGCACGATTCATTCATTGTGAAGGGCCGGAACGATGACATGCCATCACTCGAATTGTCGATTTCTCGTTTTCACCATCGCCGTGCTGTCTCTGACGGCGAAATTGATCGCTGCCGAACCGCCGATGGTTGCGGAGTTTCGAGACGAGACTGGTGATTTCGGTCTCGCCCTGGGAAACGGCGCTGCCTGCTGGGCCGATCTTGACAACGACGGCTGGTCGGATCTCTGTGCGGGGGGGACGGCGTGGCGGAACGATGCCGGCCAACGTTTCACGAATCTCGCCGATGGTCTTGGGGAAGTTGTCGCCGCGGATTTCAATAACGACGGGTTTGTCGATCTGTTTTCGTGGTCGACGATGCGCGTGCTCCGCAACATCGACGGAACAGGTTTTGAGGCCCTCGAACTTCCTGAACTCCCCGCCTGTGTTTCACGTGGTGCCTGCTGGGGCGACTTCAACACCGATGGTTTCTGCGATCTGTACGTCGCCGGTTATGAAGACTGGAATAACGGAATTACATACCCCGATTTGATTTTGATGAACCACAATGGCAACGCCTTCAAGCTGACATGGAGCGAGGTTCGCTTTCGCGCTCGTGGCGTTTCCGCCTGTGATTTTGATGAGGATGGCGACATCGATATTTACGTGTCGAACTACCGCCTTCAGCCGAATGTACTCTGGATCAACGACGGCACCGGCACATTCACCGACGAGACGGTCAAGTACAATGCCCTGGCAACGTCACCCGGATTTCAAGGAGGACATTCCATCGGAGCGGCCTGGGGAGACTTCGACAACGACGGTCGATTCGATTTGTTCGCGGGGAATTTTGCTCACGTCGACGGCCGAGGCGATCAGCCGAAATCACGTTTTCTGAGGAATACGGGGGACGCCGAGAATCCCGCTTTCGAAAATCGTGGCCCCGGGGGAGTCTTTTATCAGGAATCGTATGCCTCTCCCAGCGCCGGAGATTTCGATAACGACGGCGATCTCGACCTGTTCTTCACCACGGTTTACGAAACGGCATCATTTGGAAGAAAAAATAATCCCGTGTTGTTTCGTAACGATGGCCAATTCGAGTTTACCGATGTGACTGCTGCCGTGGGGTTGGCCGACCTCGGGGCGACATACCAGAACGCCTGGTCCGATTTCGATCAGGATGGCGATCTCGATCTGGTCACACAAGGAAAACTCTTCGTGAACCATTCGCCTTCCGAGCATGGACATTGGCTTGGCGTACGACTCGAAGGGGATGGCAAGCATGTCAGTCGCTCGGCCATCGGCGCACAAATTCGAATTCAAATCGGCAATAGAACCATAACGCGGCAGGTCGAAGCTGGAACCGGAGAAGGGAACCAGAATGATCTCACCCTCCACTGCGGACTGGGGCTGCAACCGGGGCAGGTGGACCTTAAAATCCGCTGGCCGAATGGTAAAAAGCAATCGCTAACGGATGTGAAACTCGACGGGGTGATCACGGCTCGATTCGAACCATAGCCCTCATCGATTTCACCCCCAACAACGCCTCACCCGTTTCGCTTCGCGGTGAGAATCGGATACGTTCCCGTCGGTTCAACGGTGCAGTCGGTGCAGCGAAATCCGGCAGATTCCAGCAGTCCGATCATATGTTCCGCCGAGCGATGTTGGTGCGTCAGGTCGAACACGCGCGTCAAAAACCGGCTGGTATTGAGCGCATCGACCATCCCGTGCGTGACAAGCACGCCGTTCGGTACCATGATGCTCGCAACCGCCTTCAGCATTGTCAGCAGTTGTTCGTCGTTCAGGTATTCAACGATGCCCACCAGCTTGGCAATATGAGCCTGAATATCGGGGAGGACATTGGAGATCTGGCGGGCATCTCCGGTTCGAAAATGAACGCATCCCTCCAGACCCAGTTGTTCAGCGACCGATTCACCAAAATCGCGTGCGTCGTCGTCGAGATCGATCAAATAGGCGGTTACTCGATCGACATCAATGCCGGAATTGACGATCGCACTTTGAATCTGCACGCCGGGGCCCGATCCGATGCCGACCACGTTGACGGGAATGCCGCGTTCGATTTCTGCAATGGCGCGTGACAGCTTTTGAATCACAATGCGGCAACGGTTTCGAGAAGCGATCGACACCGGATTGGTGCGGAGGGCCTGATCGTCGAACCAGTCGACCGGAGGATCATTCCGATAGATGATCTGCATCGACCGCCAGCCGCCGGGACGCTGGAAGGACTCGGCAAGCAACGGACTCTTGCTGTTTTTCAGAAGCCGTCTTAGCACACCTGCCGGCAAGAGTCGGTTTTTCCACGGGTTCATCAACGCCGAGACAAACCGTTGCGACGGTGAAATCGTCTCGACATCGAGCGTTGGAATGATCGAGTTGTCGTGGGCACGATCGTCTTTCCGTAAGTTCGTTCGGGGAATTTGCGTCAGCGTCGGCATCGAACAGGTATCCTCAGATCAGGAGGTGTGAAAATCGCGAGACCATTATTGCGGTTCAGATTCCAGCTCATCCCATGGCGACGAGAATCTTGCGCGGACCTTCGAACGGCATGCGGCCGTGTGCGACCATGAAGTTATCCAGCAACAGAAAGTCCCCTTGTCGCCAGGGAGAAATCACCGAGTTGTCCCACATCACCTGGCGTACTTGATCGAGATCGTCATCGTCGATCGGAGAACCGTCGCCGTAAAATGCATGCGTCGGCAAGCCGTCGATACCGCAACGGCGGATGAGCTGTTCGCGATGACGCTGGTCGACGTTGGTCACGTGCCAGAGATTCGCCTGATTGAACCAGATACGGTCGCCCGTAAGGGGATGGTCGATCACACCGGGACGGTTCGCGCTCGTTCGCAGGCTACCATCGTTCAACCATTCGAAGTCGATGTCGTTTTGAGTGAGATACGACTCGACCACGTTACGGTCGTCGGTTTCAAAGTGATCCATCCACGATTTTCCGAGGCCGTTTTTGTCGCCATGCATGTTTTTTACGTAGCGAACCCCTTTGGTTTCAAACGCCTCTCGAATAGAAGCGGGCACATGGTGATAGATCGCACGGCAGTCGACGATCGGGGTTTCTCCTCCCTGTGTCGGTTCTACCAGGCAGAAAAACGCGATTCGCGGGGGAGGCGACTTTGCATACGACAATTCGTTGTGCAACGTAATGCTGTAACGGTCCGGGTGTTCGGTAGATGTGTAGACGTTGTCGGCAACCTTGCTGCGCGGCGACTGACCTTTGACATACGGCTTCAGGCTCGATATCGATGCCTGTGCTGCGGCTTGAAAGGCTTCGGGACTGGTCAATGCATATCCGCGAAACAAAATGCCGCCATGCTCGGCCAGCATCTCGGCAATCCAACTCTCGCGCGTTTTCAGTTGCTCACACAGTGCCTCGACCGAATTGTCGGCATCGGATTCATGAAGCAAAGGTAACGTACTGATTTCGCGGGAGTGAAGAGACGCAATGGCCATGGCTATCCTTAATGATTATCCCCCGTCGAGGGGTACGAATAAAATGAACCGTGCGAATATGAATGCGCGCTCATTCGCCGCCGATATCGCCGGATCTCAGTATGGATATCGTCCTGACGATCGAATCAGTTTCACACAGAATGCCATTCTTTCTGAATGTCAATCTCGAAGCGATTCCCCCCAAGTCCGGTTGTGAGGCTTAGACAAAGACTCACGGTGACGACGCTTATTTATTAGCGGCATCAACTGTAATCGTCCGTTTGAATTCAGTGGATATTTGGTTCGTACCGAAAACACCGTTGCGCAAGGAGTGTTGCACAATGCGATTCGCACACTCAACGACGCTCACTGAGGGGCGATGTTTCCGTGTTTCCACATGCTACCTCCGGAATCGGCTTAATTCTGCTGGAGAATCTCGCCCCCCCTTTCAATAGCGGGGAACTTCATTCACCACGCACTGATTCCGTCGATTCGCAGAACCTGGGATTGAAGTTTTTACAAATCGCGCAGCATCGTGGATCGGCTCCGCTGGTCACCACGAATGATGCGACCTATTCGTATTCGTCGCTAAGTGCCGCCGCCCTGAGTTTGAGCCGCCAGATTCGGCCGCCGAAGTCTTCGTTCGACACCCCCGGCGAGCGGGTGATCTTGCTCTTGCCGAATTCGCCGGAATACATCGCGGCGTTTTACGGCGTATTGCTGGCAGGCCAAGTCGTTGTTCCCGTTGCTCCGAAAATCGAAGCGGAGACGTTACGGCGAATCGTTGAAACGACAGACGCCAAATTCATTATTACGACGCCGAATATTCTCCGAACACGGCCCGATTTGCAGTCTCTTCACGCTCAGGTTTTTCAGAATACGAATGAAATCGACGGGGATGAGACTTCTGCTGTCGGCATATCGTCAAATGCAAACGACGCAAATGGCGACAGCCGTCTCGCCGCGATCTTCTTTACCGGCGGATCGTCGGGTACCCCTAAAGGAGTGATGCTCAGTCACCGAAATCTGATGTCGAATGCCCATTCAATTCGGCAATATCTCGAGATCACCGAAGCGGATAATCCGTTGTGCATCTTGCCTTTTATGCATGCCTTCGGCAATTCGGTATTGCAATCGCACGTTCTGGCAGGGGCGAGGCTGACGATCGCGGGAAACACGGCTTTTCCGCAAACGATTGTTGCCGGCTTGAAAGATCATGCCTGCACCAGTCTGTCGGGCGTTCCCGATCTCTTCCGCATGTTGATGTCGAGAAGTTCTCTGGGACGAATCCCACTTGGCGATTTACGTTATATGGCGGTCGCCGGTGGTGCGCTTCCTCAACAGCACGCACAGGAACTGGCTGAAAAAATTGCACCCAGCCGTTTTTTTGTCATGTACGGTCAAACTGAAGCGACGGCTCGGCTGGCGTATGTCCCTCCCGAACAGCTGCACGACCGCCCCGACGGAGCCATTGGACAACCGGTTCCCGGCGTTACGTTGGAAATCGTCAATCAGGACGGGAACACCGTCGCGCCGGGAGAGATCGGCGAACTGAGAGCGCGTGGTCCCAACATCATGCTCGGCTACTGGTCTGATCCCGACGCAACCTCCGAGCGAATTCGTGACGGCTGGTTGTACACGGGAGATCTCGCCACTCGTGACGAACACAACAGGATCGTTTTGCGGGGACGCAGCAGTTCGTTCGTGAAAATTGCCGGTTTTCGCGTGCATCCTCAGGAACTCGAAGAATTTGCCGTTCGCCGTTTTGAAGCCGACCAGGCGGTGGCCGTACCGTTTGACGGAAGCATCGGTACCCGTCTCGGATTGTTCCTGAAATTCGTATCGGAATCGATCCCCGATCTGTCCGAAGTTATCGCGACCTGCCGCGCCGAATTACCACATTACCTGACCCCGGAAGTGATTCAAATCGTCGACGATTTTCCGTTGAACCACGCGATGAAGATCGATCGGCCGGCATTGGAGAATCTTGCGCAGCAAACCCTCTTACAACGCCGCATTTCCGCCTGATTTCAATTTGACGTTATTGCCATGGAGTCCTCGAATGAACCAATCGACCGTCGAAAACAAACTGATCGACTTTTTGAAATTGTCAACCGGCCAAACGACGATTGACGACTCGACCGACCTGCTCGAAGCGGGTCTTATCGATTCTTTAACGATGATGGATCTGATCGTCTTCGTTGAATCCGAATTTCAAACCGTCATCGAGTTCGGCGACTTGACACCCGAAACGTTTCGGACTCCATCGACGATCGCACAACTTGTCATGACACGGAACACAACTCTCGAAAAGAAGGTGGCATAACGTCACGTTTTGAAGCGACTGCTGCCGCCGCGATGCGATCTTCATTCGGCTGGAAAACGTCGCATGCGATTGCTCTGAAACTTTTCTACAGACCTGATTGAAGTCTGCCGTTAGGGTATTTTTATGTATTGGCCGACAACTTCGACTCCTGTTCCTCTGGAAGACTTGGGGTGGATCAACGCCAGTTATCTGGGGAGCGCCACGCCGCATTCCGATCCCTATCTGATCTGGGGGACGAACGTCGACATGGAAGCGATGGAACCGTTTCTGGCCGAAATGCGCAAGACGACCCGGTCGATTGTTTCTACGGCTCATGTTCTCGTCTGTGCCGTCGCTTCGAGTTTGCGAGATCACCCGAATGTCAATCGGCGCGTGATCGGCCGTCGCGTCTATAACTATCGAAATGTGAATATCGTTATGCCCATGCTGGAAACCAGCACGGGCGAAGTCGACTCGATATATGTGCGTGCCGCCGATGAGCTGTCGTTGAAGGAGATCGCCGCCCGATTTTGGGAAGAGGCGCGTCAGCGTGCCGTATTGAAGTCGCGTCGACAAACCGAACCGTCGAACTCGAAATGGGCTCGCTGGGATCGCCTGAAACGAGCCCTTCATCTGAGGTGGGTTCATCGGATGTCCCGTGTCGGCTTTTTTCTGGCGAATCGCTTCCGCCTTCCCGTGATGTGGGATTGGGAACAGGAATTAAATGCCGCCGGTGCTTTTGTGAATTATCTCGGTTCGCCGGGTGCCCCTCCGCTTATCAACCACAAGCTCGCCTCGCTCCCCATGAATTCGTACTCCGTCGCGGTGACATTGGGACCGATAGAACCGCGACCGGCTGTGGTCGATGGTGCCGTCGTCGTCCGTAAAGAAGCCTCGCTGTTCGTGCGTGTCGATCATCGGTTCGTCAACGGACATCAGGCCGGCGAGTTCGTCAAGACATTGCGATCGTTTTTAGCCAATCCGCACACATTGGTTTGCTCAAGCTTCGCATGCACAAACGATGTGCAACAACGTGCCGCATGATACGTACGTGAATGCTCGACACACGGTTTTCGTGTACTGACCCGCTCGATCGGCGTGTAAGCCGTTCACCACCACGACATTACTTTGATAGACACCTCGAGCTGGACGTCCCACAACCGAGCTGTCGCAACAATTAGACAGTCCAACATGACCGCAATCGCACACTCCGGTTCCTCCTGGCTGCTCAACAATAATGTGAGCGTGTTCAAAACGTATGCCGACTTGGACGGACAGCATCGATTACGTCTTGAACAGATGGCGTTCGAATACGGGCGCTATTCCGAATCGTACCTGATCACCGAACCGAATCGATCGTATCTCTGGTCATCATGCGGCAATGGTGTCGTCGGGTTCGTCAACTATAATGGCCACATCGCTGTGGTGGGGGGACTGATTACCCCCGATGAGAACAAACTCCGATTTCTCAATGAAATCTCTGAATTTGCGCGATTGAACAAAAAGCGCGTGATGTTCTTTCACATCGATGATCACGATGCTTGTTACTTCAACCAGGCAGGCTATCAGGTGACGAATTTCGGCGTCAACGCGCATATTCCTCTGGCGGATCACAGCTGGAATGGAAAGGCGTTTGAGTGGGTCAGGCGACAGTTCAACTTCGTCAGCCGTCACGGTGTTGCGTTCGAAGAATGGTCGGTACAAGATTCGACACCGGCAGAGTGGGAACAGCGAATGGCGGAACTTCATGAAGTTTCGGACGAACATATCGGCGCCAAGCATTTTCGCGGCGAGATTCCATTCTTCGAAGGGCGATTGATTAACGACCATCTCCATCGCCGCAGGTGCTTCGTGGCGCGGGCTGACAACGGAGCGGGTCGTGTCGAGGGTTTTGTGCTTTGCACGCCTCTCAACGGTGGACGTCAGTGGGCCATGGAAATGTATCGACACCGAGTCGATGCCGTGCGCGGAGTCATTCCCTTCTTGATGCACCAGACCATTGGTCGTCTGAAGGCCGAAGGATGCGACGGCGTGTCGATGTGCCCTGTTCCCGCGATCGGATGTGACATCAAGCGCCCGGGAGACTCGTTTATTGCACGCACTGCGTTGACGCTGTGGAACCGACTGGGGAGTTCGCTGTTCGATACGAACGGCCTTTACCACTATAAGAGCCGATTCCGTCCCGAATTTTCAAATATGTATTTATGCTCGTCTTCAAATGTCAGCGTGATGAGCATCTGGGCCTACCTGCGAATTACGGATGCGTTCAATCTGAAAATCGGTGCCTTCCTGAAAGACATGATTCACCTGTTGAATCCTCAACGGCGAACACTTGCCAAACCAGTTCTGACGCCGCAACCAACCTTTTTATCTGAATTACCGGTATCACCGACTACGGTCCCCGCTGCTGTTCCTGCAACGTCTAAAGCAGCCTGACTTTGTGTTTCGATGGCCGTGATACGTTACCGAGATACGGCAATGCGTGCCCTTCAAACACGGCGCAACGGGGCAAAAGATGATCTGATCTGCTCGACTCCCATAGAATTTCGTTGCTATAATGGGGCTTCAGCGAATATCGAGGCATTTTCGCCTGAACTCGACCCTGACTGTCGAGGGGATCAATCGTTGATCAAGTTCGTTGGGTGTTCGATTTTTTGCAAACGATTGTATTTTCGTAATGATTAATGATTCCAAAGGCCGGAAAACACCTGTTGCACACGCAGCCGATTCTGCCGATGCCTCCCCGGTCAAGAGAAGCGCGAAGGTGATGCCGTCGCGCGACCAGTTGTCGTGCCACCTGTACCACTGGATGTCTCTCGCTCGCGAGATCGACCGGGTTGAGCAGGAACTGGTTCAACAGGGGAAAGCGTTTTTCCACGTTTCAGGCGCAGGACACGAGGCGTCGGCGGCGCTGGCTCGACATCTCACACCTGCCGACTGGTTACACCTTCATTACCGAGACAAAGCGCTCTTGCTGGCGCGCGGTGTGCCGCTGATTGAATTGTTTCTCAGTCTGCTTGGGAAAGAAAATTCCCATTCCGCCGGACGGCAGATGAGCGCTCATCTCAGCGCGCCCGAATTGAATGTGCTGAGCATGGTCGGGCCTGTGGGTAATAATGCACTGCAGGCTGTCGGTGTCGCCGCCGCGATAAAAAATCGGCCGGGAAATCCCTTGGTCGTCTGCTCTCTGGGAGATGGCACAACGCAAGAGGGGGAATTCTTCGAAGCTGTTGCAGAAGCGGTCCGCAATCAACTTCCGGTTCTGTTCCTGATCGAAGACAATCAACTGGCGATCTCGACGAAAACGTCTCAAAAGACGTTTTTCTCTCTTCCTTCGGGAAAAGGGAGCGAGTTGTTTGGCGTCCCCGTCGAATTCATCAACGGCAGCGATCCGATCACTGCCGATACCTGCTTCGAGAAATGCGTCGACTCGATTCGAAAGACGCGAGGTCCGGTGATCGCGGTCCTGGAAGTCGCACGCCTGGCCGATCACTCCAATGCCGACGATCAATGCCAGTATCGCGATCTCGATGAGATCGCCGATGCGTTCACCGAATACGATCCCATCGCTAACCTGAAACAACAGCTTTTTGATGAGGGAATGACGCCGGCCGAGTTGGCACACGCCGATCGATTGGCTTCGCAAGAGGTGGCTGAAGCGGCCAAAGACGCGATGGCGGCAAACGATCCTCAGCCCATCTTTACGGCGAAATCAGAACTTCCTCAACTGCTGCGTACTCGAGCCGAATATCGCGGCAACAACCACTCGCGAAAATCCACCATGCGCGAGGCGATGAACGCCGTCATGCGTGCGCGGCTTGAAAAAGACCCTCGCGTTTTTCTTTACGGACAAGACATCGAAGATCCGAAAGGTGATGTCTTTGGGGTCACACGCGGACTCAGCCGGGACTATCCCGATCAGGTCAAAAATTCGCCGCTCTCCGAATCGACCATTGTGGGGACCAGCATCGGCCGAGCCATTGCCGGCGAACGGCCTGTTGCGTTTATTCAATTTGCCGACTTTCTGCCGATGGCTGCCAACCAGATATTATCTGAACTGGGAAGCATGTTCTGGCGGACGCAAGGGGGATGGCAATGTCCGGTCATTCTCATGATCACCTGCGGAGGGTATCGCCCGGGATTGGGACCGTTTCATGCACAGACGCTCGAAACGCTGGCGTTGCATACGCCGGGCATCGACGTCTGCATGCCCTCGTCGGCGGCCGATGCGGCGGGACTGCTCAATGCGGCGTTCGATTCGCCGCGGCCGACGATGTTCTTCTATCCGAAGTCGAGTTTGAACTCGCTTGATGATGCGACGTCGACCGATGTGGAAGCTCAATTCGTCCCGTTTGGGAGGGCGCGCGTCATCCGCGAGGGAACCGACATCACGTTTGTTACGTGGGGAAACCCCGTAGTTCAATGTGGTCAAGCGGCCAAGACCCTTTCTGATGCCGGGTATTCGGCGGAAATTCTCGACTTGCGCTCACTCTCTCCGTGGGACGAAGAAGCCGTATTCGCCTCGGTCGAAAAGACGCGGCGGCTCGTCGTGGTTCACGAAGATAATATCACATGCGGATTTGGTGCGGAAATTCTGGCCCGCATGGCAGAGCGATCAACCGTCGCACCGATGATGCGCCGCGTGGCGCGTCCGGACGTGTATGTCCCTTACCATTTCGAATCTCAGCTCGAATTGCTTCCCTCTTATCGTCGAATTCTGGAAACTGCCGCCGATATGCTCGATGTCGATGTCACGTGGGAACGTCCCATCCTTTGCGAATCGGGTCTGGCGGTGATACAGGCGATGGGTTCGGGGCCAGCCGACGATGCCGTGACCCTGGAGGCGATTCACGTGCGCGTCGATGAAATGGTCGAACCTGGCCAACTCGTCGCCGAAATCGAAACGACCAAATCGATTATCGAAGTCGTTTCAACCGTAGCGGGACGTATCGATGAAATTCTGGTGACCGAAGGAGAGACGGTACGAGTCGGGCAGACGTTGATGACCGTGCAGACGTCCGAAGGGGACTCCGGTCATAACCCCGCCACCCGTGAAGACCCCGGGATTCCCCATCTCAAACCACGTATAACTGTATCTAAAAAGCGGCCGTCTTCTCATTTATCCAAGAATCGAAATATTCAATGGACGGAATCCGACAAGGCTCACACCGCAAACGCGACCATTGTCGGACTCAGCGGCGTGACCGGAGGACGACTCGTCACAAACGACGAATTACTGAAACATCATGCCGGTCGTACGTCGGACGATATCTACGCACGAACGGGAATCGAGTCGCGGTTCTGGGCAGAAAAAAACGAAACCTCGTTATCGCTGGGAGTTGACGCCTGTCGGGTCTTGATCGAACGGACGGGGTTCGACCTCGATCGGCTGACGCTGGCGATCGCCTGCACCACCACGCCGACACAGATCACGCCGTCGCTTGCCTGTCGAGTGCTCGCGGCACTTTCCCCGCAGCGATCCGACGCGTGTGTTGCGGCCTACGACATCAATGCCGCGTGTTCCGGATATCTGTACGCATTACAGACCGCATGGGATCACCTGCAACATCAGCCTGATGGTTACGTGTTGCTGGTGACTTCAGAAGTGTTGTCGCGATTGCTCGACATTCATGATTTCAGTTCGGCGTTTTTGTTCGGCGACGCGGCGACGGCGACGCTCATCGCTGGTCCGGCGACTGAACCGCTTCCCCGTTCAGCCGGACATGGCAAGATGTCATTCGAAAGGCCGGTCCTTTCCGGCAGAGCAGAAGATGGTTCGGTGCTGTCGGTTCCGCTAATGGATCAGGGTTGCATCAAACTCAAAGGAGAAGCCGTTTATGACGAAGCGGTTCGCTCGATGATTCGCGTTCAGACCGAGGCGTGCGTGGCTGCGGGAATTCCACTCGAATCGCTCACGCAGATTATTCCTCACCAGGCGAACGGGCGCATCCTGAAAGCCATCGAGTATCTGACGGGACGTTCGGTCTTCAATCATATGCGCAACCTCGGCAACACGTCATCCAGTTCGATTCCATTGGCCTTACGCGCGTTCTTGAAGACCGCACCCTCCGGTGATCGCGTCGGACTATGCTCGTTCGGCGGTGGATTCACATATGCCGCTGCTGTCGCAGAAGTCGACTGACGAGCGTTATGCTTCGTGCAATAACACGATTGGAAATCGTCCGTCTCACGCGAGAATTTCGTGGACGACATGGCCATGCACATCGGTAATTCGGCGGTCGATGCCCGAGGTGCGAAACGTCAATCGCTCGTGATCGATCCCCAGTAGATGCAGAATCGTGGCGTGCAGGTCGTAACAGAATGTTCTTCCCTCGGCGGTCTGGTATCCCAGGTCGTCGCTTTGTCCATGGGCGACGCCTTTTTTGACACCCGCGCCGGCAAGCCATGTCACATACGTTCCACGATTATGATCGCGGCCGACGCTTCCCTGAGCAAAGGGGGTGCGGCCGAATTCGGTCGTCCAGATGAGTAATGTATCTTCGAGCAGACCCCTCGACTTGAGATCGTGAAATAATGCCGTTGTCGGTTGATCGACATTCATCGCGATCGGGGGCAATTCCTTTTCAATGCTGCCATGATTGTCCCAGTTATTGACCGCCCCCTGCGGACCGCTCCAGACTTGCACGAATCGGGTACCACGTTCGATCAGACGCCGGGCGAGAAGACAGCGACTGCCAAAATCTTGCGTTTCGGGCTTGTCGAGCCCGTATGCCGCGTGTGTCGTTTCGGATTCGCGTGTCAGGTCAAAAGCCTCGGGGGCACTCAACTGCATTTTTGCGGCGAGTTCTCCCGACACGATTCGGGCCTCGAGTTGTGAATCTTCGGGATGCCGTTCGGCGTGACGTCGATTGAACTCGAGCAACAGCGATTGTGTTTCCTGATCGGCCTGTCCGTCGGCAAAAGCGAACTTCTTATCGGCGACCAGGTCGGGAATCGGCGGATTTGCCGACGCGTCGACAACGGTTCCCTGATGGCGTGCCGGCAGAAAGCCGACGCTGAAATTCCCCTTCTGATTATAAGGGAGCCCCCGCGAATCGGGGAGTACGATAAACGTTGGCAGATTCTCCGAGAGACTCCCCAGGGCGTAAGAGACCCATGCGCCAAGACAGGGAAACCCCGGCAACATGAAGCCGGTATTCATCATGTAACTTGCCGGTCCATGCACGTTCGTTTTGGTCGTCATGGCCATCAGGAAGGCGAGTTCATCAACGATCGACGCCTGATGCGGAAAAACGGAACTGACCCACCGCCCCGATTCGCCATGCTGAGCGAATGAAAACGGACTCTTCATCACCGAACCCGCGGGACCGGTAAACCCTTCGGGTTTGACCTTGGGACCGAGCATTTGTCCGTGCAGACGTTCGAGTTCGGGTTTGTAGTCGAAGGTATCCATCGGACTGGCGCCGCCATTCATAAAAAGCTGAATGACGCGTTTCACCTTCGCCGGGTGATGCATTCCGCCGTTGAGGGCCGGTTCGCGATCGGAACCGGCCAGCCATTCTCCCGCCAACCATTGTGACAGCGCGATTGAACCGAAACCGGCACCGGCCTGCTGCAAGATTTTTCGTCGCGAGAGATTCTGGTCGATCATGTTTTAATCCACAAACAGAAATTCATTGCTGTTCAATAACAGTCGGCAAACCGCTTCCAGTCCCTGTCGACCGGCGAGTTCCCGCAATTGTGTCTGCTCGTCGTCGGTGGGGTCACGCTGCCAGACCCAATGTACTGCTACGCGAACTTGATCGTCGAGCATCGGTTGGGCGGCTTGTGCACGGCTGGCCATCTGCTCTGCCTGATGCAACACAAATCGATTATTCAGCAGCGTCAACGCCTGGAGCGGTGAGGCCGAAAAACCTCGCTTCGGTGCCAGTAGTCCCAGATCGGGAAAATCGAGCGCATCGAACAAAGGATCGGGTATCCCACGCCAGACCACACGGTAAATGCTCCGTCGCCCCGCACCGGGGCCGTCCCAGTCGAAATCGTCGTAGTTGAGATAAGGAGTCAATTGCGCCCCGGGTCGGCTGCTGAAATTCGCAATCCCCGGCCCCCCCATCGTAAAGTCGATTCGGCCACTTGCCAATAAGACGGAATCGCGAAAGCTCTCGGCGTCCATGCGCCGTCGGGACATCCGAGCCAACAGCACATTTTCGGGATCGGCCTCCCAGAGTTCCGCAGGGCAGTCTGAGGTTTGCTGATACGTTTCACTCATGCAAATGAGGCGATGAAGAAACTTGAGCGATCCTCCCTGCTCGCGAAATTCGCAGGCCAACCAGTCAAGAAGTTCCGGATGACTCGGGGTTCCTCCCATCCGTCCGAAGTCGTTCGGCGTATCACACAATCCCCGACCAAAATGATAATGCCATACACGATTGGCAATACTCCGCCAGGTCAGGGGATTTGTTGAGTCGGAAATCCAAACGGCCAGTGCGGCACGACGAGCCGATTCCGCGTGTGGTTCGGGAAGTTCAAAGCGGGAAGGGAGCTGGTCGATCGCCGATATCGTTCCGGGGGGGATCACAACGCCGGGACGCTCGATGTCGCCGCGTGTCAACATATGGATCTCCCGCGGGGTGTCAAAACGGACAACCCCGCGTTCGTTTTGAGCGACAGCACCGGCGGCGTACACTTTTTGTTGTTCGGGCAATTGACGCAACTCGATGTCTGCCTTTTGCTTCAAAATGGCAGCCGAGAGCGTTATCTGCTCTACTTCCGTGCGCTGTTCACGAGACTTGGCAAGAATCGCATCGGCGTCGGCGGGCAAAGCGAACAACAGGTCGGCCGGTCCATCGGTCGCCGACAATCGAAATCGCCCGATCAGATGCGACCCGCCGTGAATTTGTTTCATCAGCAGGTGCAGCGTGACCCCCGGTTCCTGGACGAGTGGTTTTTCGAGTTCGAAAACAGCAAAATGCGACAGACCGACCTGAGGATGAATTCCCCACGCGGTCGCGTCGTTGCCGTCAATCGCGTGCAGTATGGTCCACCCGTCTTGATCGAAGTCGGCCGTCGCTCGCGCAATAGCGATTCGCTCGCCTTGTTGAGAATCGGCACGAAAGGTCCGGATTTCGAATTCGCTCAGATGCAGATTGCCATTGTTCGCACGGCCCGCCCCTTTCATGGGGAGAGAATCGTCGCTGAGGACGTCGAGCCGAATCGCCGTGATGCGATGCGTGTCGATGGACGCGGTTACCGACGTGACATCTTTTTCCGGTGCCGTTCCGGACGCGAGAAACGAACCATCTTCCTGCCGTTGCAGCGTCTGTCCGTGTGTTGAAACAAACGTCTCGATCGTCAGCGGTTGCCAGCCTGCGAATTCCCCGCGCTGTCGTTCGTATTGAGCGACGAGTTCCTGGTTCTCCGGCTGCGAGAGGATCTCAGACTGTCGCGAATCAGCCGCCGATTTTAATGCATTCCATCGCGATCGCTGGGCGCCGACTTCAGGATCGGCATCGAAGGGAATGTCTCCTTTGCCGATGCCGGCAAACACCGCCTGCAAGGCGTAGTAATCTTCCTGAGAAATCGGATCGAATTTATGGGCGTGACAGCGTGCGCAATTTGCCGTCGTACTGACGAACGCGGCTATCGTTTGCGTCACCATGTCATCGCGATCGAGGTTTTCAAACGACATCGGTGCGGTAATCGCCGCACTATGGTCGTACGTTCCCGCCCCCAGAAAACCAAGAGCGGGGACGAGCGTAAATTCTTGCGGATAGAAGACGTCCACGGCCAGTTGTTCGCGAATGAATCGATCCCACGGCGTATCGCGATTCAAACTGTCGATGACGTAGTCGCGATAGCGCCAGGCATGGGGACGAAATACGTCGTGTTCGAAACCATGACTGTCGGCGAAGTGAATTGTATCCAACCAATGACGCGCCCAACGCTCGCCATAGCGCGGTGACGCGAGAAGTCGATCGACCAGAGCGCCGTAGGCGTCAGGAGAAGCATCGTTCACAAAGGACAATGTCTCTTCGGGGGTCGGCAACAGGCCGTGCAAGTCGATCGTCAAGCGGCGAATCAATGTCCGACGATCGGCCCTCTGCGACGGTTGAAGCCCCTCAAGTTCAAGGCGATTTCGAATAAAGGCGTCAATAGGATTCGTAGCCGCCGTGTCAGGAACGGCGGGGCGAACAAGCGGCCTCAGTGACCACCAGTCGGTCGAGATCTGCGCCGCATCGGCACTCGGCAAAACCGCACGCGGATCGTACGCTCCCTCTTTGACCCACCGTTCCAGAATCGCGACTTCTTCATTCGACAGAGGGTCGTCGGGCATTTTCAATTCGGGGTCGGTGTAGCGAACGGCGCGAATCAGCAGGCTGGCATCGGGATCACCGGGGACGATAGCCGGTCCGCGGCCTCCCCCTTTTTCCCAACCGCTGCGCCAATCAAGCGACAGCCCCCCTTCCATCAGCTCCGAGGCGTGCGAATGACATGCATAGCATCGTTTTTTCAGCAACGGTTCAACATGGTCACGGAAGTAGTCGTCCCGTTCAGCAGATGGTTCGTCCTCAGCTGATGCTATGAGAACGGCCAGCGCGGCACTCATCGAAAGCAGTAGAACAATAAGTGGGGATCTGAATCGACGTATGACTAAAGTCTCCGCAAAAACGATTCGTCACATTGTCTGGGCCTAACACCTTCAACGCTGTCAACGAGCCCGACGGGTGATAGAACTACAATCGGCACAATATATTATCTCAAAATGATCGTCTTTAATGTCACGTTAACATCGTGAGGAAGGGTTTGTCAAACACCAGAAAAAGCATCCGTACGAGCGATGGTTCTGGCGTATGTAACCTGTCATTTTCGACGATCTAACCGACGTTTCTAAGAGAACTGGAACAGGGACGAACGATTGCGACAATGGAATTACCAATGGTTGCGACTGTCGGAAAATGCCACACGCGGGATACACATCCCTGCGTTGGCGGCAATAGCCCGGTCCTTACACACCGACCATTTCAGACCGTGCCTCTGAAATGACACCTTCCGGACAATGTCCGGAAGGTGTTTCAGTCGAGTTCGACATTCCAATAAGCGGCACTGACGAATTTCGCCCAACTGTCGAACCGCAGATGGTGGCGGCCGTAAAGGGGTCGCCAGAGCGGACGAACCGGTCGACGTCCTAACAACGGCATACGGGCCTGTTCCGGCGTGCGATTGGCTTTCATCGCGTTACAGTCGATACACGCGAGCACACAGTTTTCCCAGTTCGTTTCACCTCCCAAAGACCGGGGAACGACATGGTCGATCGTCAATTCCTCGCTTCCGGGTTGTTTTCCGCAGTACTGGCACGTGTAGCCATCACGCTTAAAGACATTTCGTCGGCTGAATGTAACAACATTCACCGGCACGCGGTCGTAATTCGTGAGGGTCACAACTTCAGGAACCCGCAGTGCAAATCGCTGCGTTTCGATGCGCGGCTCACCCTCATCAGGTCGGAGTTTCGCCCAATCGGCCCAGGTGTATAACTGATAGTCATCGGGGTCGACGATGCGTGCGGTTTCGTTCCAGACCTTGACGAGAGCCCGTGTCACACTACTGACACCGACCGGCTGCCAATTGCGGTTCAAGACCAGCGTCGGTCGATTTAACATGGCGGTAGGCACGGTACACATCCGATCCAGGAAGTTTTTCGTTGTCTGGAGGGTTATGGAACAACATATCATGGGAATCCGACCTCGCGTCGGCAACCCCAGATTGCACTGCCGAGAGACGAGAGCCGAAAAAAGATCTGACGACTTATTCAATTCCAGCGGAAGGCAAGGGATTCGAACCCTCATCCCCCTTGAGGGGGAGCCGCGTTAGCAGTGCGGTCCGGCCAACCGTATCCGGCTACCTTCCTTAAACTCACATGAAAAGCGCCCAGCGGGAGTCGAACCCGCACTTCCGCCTTGGCAAAGCGGTACGCAGCCGCTACATCATGGGCGCGGCGTATTTTCGTTTTCATCTCGATACGAAAAAACCCGATGCCGACAGACACCGGGTCGTGGTTCACCGAGTGAATGCGAATCTGTTGTTATCGCCGCATGATGTTTCGACTTCGCCCTGCGAGGTGACTCTTTGCAGACGCTTCGGATAGCAATCTTAATTGATAAAAACAACGGCTCAACACGATCATTCCTCTTATCAACGCTTCGACCATTCTGCAGGATTAAAGAATCTCGGCGACACGACCTGTCGTTCGGCATACCCCCGTTAGACGCCGGAGGACTCGATGGGGTTCGCCTGTGTGCGGCGAGTTTTTGAAAATTCGCCGGATCAGTCGTTGTCCGAGGTCATATTTCCTCTGAAACTTCTTCCGCAACACTATGAGCATGATCGCGGACGCGCGAATACGCGTTGAGCGTTGCGAGAAAGGCGATGCTCACTTCGGGAGCAATCGCCGAGTGCGACAAATCGTCGAGATGCTTACGGCGAAGCCGCTTGATCTCTTCGCGAATGCGTTTCGACATCGCTCCGGATTTGGACAATATCGCGCGATTATCTTGCGATAACGCGACGTTGATGGCTCCCAGATATTCACCGGTCAACTGATGAAGCAGTGCGATGTTGTCGCGCTGTTCCTGTGTAAAGCGATGTCCGCCACGTCGCAGTTTTCGGTCGAATTTTTCGAGATTGGCAATGTAATCGCTGACAGACTCGTACTCATCGGCCATGCGTAACTGACGCCGGGCCTCATCGGCGACCGAATGCGGAATATTTCCCGACAGCAGATTGGTAATAAAGACTGCGATCTCGTCTTGCACGGTATCAAGCACCTGCTCCCGGTGAATCAGGCGATCTGCGAGAGCTTTGTCTTGCTCGTCCTGTTTTTGAAGTTCAGCCAGCCAGTCGAGCATTTTGGCGCAGCCTTCTCCCATTTTTTCGACTTCCTTTCGAGACTGTTCGATCGCCAGAGTCGGCGTCTCGAGCATGCGGATATCGAGGTCGGTTAATTTCGGCTTTTCTTTGAACCCCTTGGAGGGAATGGCCCAGACCAGCACACGGATAATGATCGGCAGGAACGGAAAAAAGATAATCGTGTTGACGATATTAAATATACTGTGAGTCGCAGCGATCGCAGGTGTCGTATAAGGATAAATTTCGGCGCCATCCACGATGAGAGCCTGCGTGACGTCCCGCGCGACGATCCATTGAACCAGTTGAATGTACCACGGAAAAACCAGAGTGATCCAGAAGACGCCCATCATATTGAAAAACACATGAAAGTACGCCGCACGGCGGGCATTTGTCGTGGCCCCCAATGACGCGAGAAACGCCGTGATCGTGGTGCCGATGTTTTCTCCTAGAACCAGCGCCGCCGCCGTCTGATAAGAAATAATTCCTTGAAAGGCGAGAGAAATCGTAATGCCCAGCGTCGCCGACGATGATTGCACGAGTATCGTCAACAGGCATCCCGCAAGGGCACATTTCAAAACGCCGAGATAATTGTCTGCGGTAAAGCGGCGAAACCACGCTTCGAATTCCGGCGTTTCTTTGATAATCGCACAGGCGTCTTTCATCAGTTCGAGACCGAAAAAAACCATCCCCACGCCCATGATCGCCATAGCCCAGAATCGACGACGTTCGCCATGAGAAAAGAGATACACAATCGCCGAAGCACCAAGAATCGGCAGACCATATTTGCCGATGTTGAGTACGAGTATCCAACCGGTGATCGTGGTACCGACGTTGGCTCCCATAATCACGCCGACGGCCTGCGTGAGTTGCATCACGCCGCTGTTGACGAAGCCGATAACCATGACCGTTGTAATCGAACTCGACTGAACGACGCAGGTCACAATCGTGCCGACAATCGTCGCCGCAAATCGATTGCCGGTGACGGCACCGATCATTTTTCTTAACCTCGACCCGGCGACCGCCTGCATGCCGTCCGACATGTTTTTCATGCCGAGCAGAAACAGTCCTAATCCACCAATGAGTTCACAGACAAGTCGCGAAAAAGCTGAAAATTCCACGGTTTCACCACTGACAAATTCAATACAAATTGTTAAGACTTTGTTAAGATCGCTAATTCTAAGAGGATGGCATGGCGAATCAAAGCCCATACCACATATTATTTTATGGAGACCAGTCAGTTTGTTGACGGATCGATGCTGAATGTAAGGAGACACAATGAAAACAGCAGGCTGGCAGCCTGGCGACTGGGCAATCTATCGCAAACAGAAATTCAGCACCTCACCAGGTCCAAGAGCCAAGGATGTCGTTCCCGCCACCGGCGGTGAAATGTACGTCTACTTTGTTGAAAAGTATTGGATCGTCAGTGAAGTTCTTGACGACGGTCAGCTCCTCCTCCGCACGCGACGCGGTAAAAAACATACCGTCGCGCCCGATGATCCTGGATTACGCCGCCCCGGTTGGCTGGAACGCCTGTTTTTCGGCAACCGCTTTCGCACGATTTCGGCATCCAATGGTTCCGACTCCGGCGAGTGAGCCGCGATGCTAACCCTGAAGTTTTGATGAAGTTGATTTTGGGGTTCGCGGTTGTACCAGCGATGTTTTCACCAGTACAATTCGTGTAGTTGCGGGGACACGATGAAGGGATGCTTTTCATAAGCCTCATTCACACATTCGCTCGCACGAATTTCTTTTTGATCACCCGCACGACAGGAGGGTACGATGACGACTCGCAAACAACTCGAATGTCTCGACTGCAGCTCTTCCTTCAATCGACGTTCATTTATCAAAACCGTAGGAGGTGCCGCACTCGTCGGCGCGGCTGCTCCGCTGATGCTCGGCGGCCGCATCGTTCAAGGAGCACCGACCGCAGAGAGTGCAGCCGAAACAGCCGCTGCGCAGTTTTTCAATTCGCTTTCCGATGACCAGCGTCAGCGCATCGTCTTTCCCTTCGATCACGAGTTGCGTCAGAAAATCAGCGCCAACTGGCACATTACCGATCTCTCGATCCGCGACGATTTCTATAGTGACGATCAACGCCGAATGATTGATGAGATTCTCCGTGGGGTCACCTCCGAGGAAGGATACGAAAAACTCCAGCAACAGATGGATTACGACGCGGGGGGCGTCGGTGAATTCTCGGTTGCCTGTTTCGGTTCACCCGATTCGGGAAAATTCGAATGGGAACTCACCGGTCGGCACCTCACGCTGCGCGTCGACGGCAACAGCGTCGACAAAGCGGCCTTCGGCGGCCCGATTGTGTACGGTCACGGCGAGGAAGATCCGGCGAGCAATCTCTATCACTATCAGACACAGAAAGTGAATGAAGTCTTTAAGGCATTAGATGCGACTCAGGCCGATAAAGCTCTGGTCAAGAATGCCCCGAAAGAATCCGCTGTTCAACTTCAGGGGGGCGAGGGTTCGTTTCCCGGCATTGCCATCGGTGAATTGAGTTCCGACCAGCAACAACTTGTCGAGGGAACGTTGAAAACGCTGCTGGCCGTGTATCGCCAGGAAGACGTCGACGAAGTGATGGAGATTCTTAAAGCAGCCGGTGGACTCGATCCTGTGCACCTGGCGTTCTACCAGCAGGGTGATATCGGGAACGACCAGGAGTGGGACATCTGGCGCGTCGAAGGGCCCTCCTTCGTCTGGCATTTCCGTGGCGCACCACACGTTCATGCCTACATCAATATCGGAATGAAGTCGTAACGTCGGTCGACTTCTCCTCCCCTGTTCCCAGGGATGACCTTGCTCGTTCGCGCTGATTTTTCACGGAGCATGTTGAGAAGGGGCAGGTCTGCGCTGGGAATATGCCTTGTGCTAAGTTGCGAAGTCGTGCTGCTTTGGAATTGACTCGTGATCTCAGGGGTTGCAGATGATTTGACAATGGCCAGAAAGTGGCGCAGACATCCCAACCTGAATGATGGCAGAATATTGGTTCAAGTGAAACGCCCGCGAACCATCGACGCCCCATAGTGTGTCGGTCTTACCGACACACTATAGCCAAAAAAGCATCGGCAGGTTTCGCTTGGCGAAGAGATCGGGAGTCGCTAGAATGTCCGCCAAAGCACGGTTCACCGACGAGAAAAACACCCGTTTTTGATACCTTCGCATCAGCTAACGCGACGACGATGGTTTCATGAACACAGCGATCTCGACGTGACACGATTTAGCCCGCAAGACATAACCTCTTTATGCAAAAAGAGTTAGCCGCCGTAGCTCAGTTGGCAGAGCGACGCTTTCGTAAAGCGTAGGTCGTCAGTTCGAATCTGACCGGCGGCTCTTGTTGCAATCGTTTGCCGTATTCGGCATTTGTGGTGATTCTTATCGATCACGGCGACCTCAACGATCCTCTTTCAACAACCCCAGCAAGTGATTGAGTATGATCGTTCCCTGCGAATCCAACGTGGGGTGGTCGAGATTTTTCTTCTCTCTCTCATCGGAGAGCAAACCAGGCATGAAGAAATACCACGGGGCGTAGATTACCTCGAAGCCGTGACCCTGAGCGAGGCCGAGGCTCACGGGCAGTCGGGTCTCGCCGTTCTCAAGTAACACGACCGGTTTGACAGGGGCCGTCGCATTCGATTTCATCACGTGGCCACCGTAAACCCGCACGTCGAAGTCTTTCAGGATGTGCAATATGGGAATGGCCTTCCCCCTCTGCTGTCCCACTGCATCGGTCAGGATCAGTTGTGTTCCCGGCATGTCCTGAGTCTTGAGCGGATAGAAGTAGTCGCTCTCCGGATTTCGGTGCATCTGATCGGTAAGCGGATCGACTGCCGCGCTGGGGTATCCGCCGATGCAGAGAATTCTACCGCCGGCTTCTCGATAGGTGTGAAGCATCTTTTCCAACCGGTCCGTTGCCAGACCATCCGCCTGACGATACGGAGGCAGGATCACGATCGGGACTTCCGCGGGGTCCAGCGATTCCGGCGGGGCTTTGAGATCGTAAGTAACATAGGGCGTCTGCTGGTCCGCAAGCGTTCTTGTGATCAGTGCCATGAAGTAGCAGAATTGCAAGTCGACGCAGCCGGAGGAGACCCAGTAAATCGGTGGGACGCCGATAAAAACACCGATGGCGGGAACAGCGTTCGATTCGCGTAACAAACCATCGTAGAGAGATACCTCGGACAGTAAGAGCGATCGGCGATGTTCTGCAATACTCGGTTGCCCTTTTTCCAAGGCCAAATCCACGTCGAAGGTCTGGTTCTGTCGTGACAACACATGGGCCGTATAAATGGCGTCTGCGGAATCACGGGTGCAACGTGCAATAATCACGGCCATGCCGCGCAGCATCTTTTCCCGGCCTTGCTCGTCTCGGTTACCAACCCATTGTTCAAAGCCGCTGGCGATCTTAGCTTCCTGATTCAGAGCGACCAGCCAATTCTCGTGAAGCAAGAGTTGCAACCGGATCGCTGCCTCCTCGGCATTGTCTCCCAGCAGGGTCGGTTTGTAGCCCGTTAATTCTTCCCGAATGAACTGCCGGCCGAGCTCATCCTGACTGGGGCCGGCAACATCAATCCACGAAAGTTCATCAGACAGTCTGGTGTTTGATGGTGCGACAGTCATTCCCAAGGGACCATCGGCATACGTCAGATACATCAGCAAGGGAGGATGGTTGGCTGCCGCCGCGTCGCCAATGACATGGGTCAGGCAACCTGCCCATAACGCTCCCTTATTGTTCTCGTTGGCTGCAAATGCTTCGAGAAGGAGTTTGAAGTAGACCAGTGTTGCTCGCAGACTGTGCGTTCCCTCCATGCGACGTTCGACCTGAGCATTGAGGAAATAGCCCCAGAGTTCTTCATCGCGCGGGGACGAAGTCAGGCCGCCGGCACCCCAGTCCGGGTAATAGGAATACAGCTTGACATAATCGTCCCATTGCTGTTGGGAAAAGCGATCTCTCCCGTCTGTCAGTTTGAGCGATGAAGCCAATACTTTTTGCACCTGATCGGCGTGATCGCGATGCTGATTCCAACCGAAGACATTCGGCAAGACAAACCCGCAAATCAGGACGACGGCAAGGGAAACGAATACGAGCGAGCACTTACGCATGAAGTCTCCGGTATCAGGCAAACAGATCGAGGATCGGGTCTCCGACACACAACGCATGCGGTCTCCCCTGACGATCGTGAAGTTGTTGCTCTGGGTCTACTCCGAGCGCATGGAACAAACTGGCAGCGAGCTGAGCGGGGACAACAGCCTGATGAGCCGGCTCAGCGGCAATTTTGTCCGATGCTCCATAGACGAGGCCGCCATGAATTCCGCCGCCGGCCCAGAGTGCCGAATAGACTCGAGTCCAATGGTCGCGACCGTTGGCAGTCGCCGCCGCTTCTGTTAAACGCTGGCCGACTTTCGGGGTGCGGCCGAATTCGCCCGTTACGACGATCAGCGTCTCCGATAGTAAGCCTCGGTGATCTAAATCCTCTAATAAGGCCGAGAGACCGTGGTCGAGGTCCGGAAGCAATTTGTTTTTCAGATCGGGGAAGTTATCTTCGTGCGTGTCCCACGAAATTGAACAACCGGGACGGCGAGGTTGTTCGCTCGTGTAATTGACAGTGACCAACTGAACCCCCGCTTCCACCAATCGCCGCGATAACAACAAGCTTTGACCGAACGGTGTCCGTCCATATCGTTCGCGAACATTCACCGGTTCGGTATCTAAATGAAACGCTAAACGTGCGGTTGGTGACGAGATGAGATCGAACGCTCGCTGCTGATAATGATCCATGACTTGAGCCGCTGTTGTTGTCTCCCCATTTCTCGCGAGATTATCGATATGCCGTAATAATCCGCGCCGAGCATTCAATCGCGAGTCGGGCATCTCAGAAGAGAGACTCAACCCTTCGATAGCAAAATTGGGATCATTTGGATCACTACGGATCGCAAGCGGATCATAAACTGCCCCCAGAAATCCCGCGTTTTGTGAGGGAAACGGAGTACCGGCGTTAACGAGGTACGCCGGCAGCGTGACCCAGGGAAGCATGGACGTTGCCGCTGGCCTCAGCCTGGCGAGCGCGGCTCCATAAGGTGGAAAATCATTCGGAGAGGGCCCGACGATTTGCCCTTTCTGCGGATGCATTCGTCCGGTCAGGCAGGCGTAGGCAGCCGAGTTGTGTTCTACATCATCGTGCGTGCACGAGCGAATGAGAGCGTAACGATCGGCCAGCCGTGCCAGAAGAGGAAGATGCTCGCAAACGTGCGTCCCGGTCACGCTGGTCGCAATCGACTTGAACTCTCCGCGAAATTCCACGGCGGAATCCGGCTTTGGATCCAGCGAGTCCTGATGTGCCGGCCCCCCTTGAAGAAAGATGAAAATACAAGCTTTCGCTATTCCGGCAGGTCGTGATCCTTCGACCTGAGCCAACGCATGAAAGAGATCAGGCTGAGCAAATCCCAGCGTCGAAAGTCCGCCAACACTCAGCGCGCCGACTTGCAGAAAACTACGCCGGGAAAATCCCTTGCCAATGCGTTGTAGTTGTTCACCTGAAATGGCATTGTGCATGATCACATCCAACATCTGCCGATCAGTATGGCTCGCTGATTCGCTCTGCATTGTTGACGGCGGTCCAAAATGGCGGCGCGGGGGGAGTGTTGCGGCGGTTGAAACTGGCGGCGCGCTAT
>JAQCEJ010000179.1 GCA_027618475.1 Planctomycetota bacterium
AGACCTTCACGGAACTAGCGCCACCAGATTCGACCGCCCCGCGCCGCCATTTTGAACCGCCGTCAACATGAACAGGACGAGGTCCACGCCTTCAGCTGCAGTCTGCATTTCGGTTCGGTTTATCACTACCTCTTCTGCGGTATCGATTACGAACAGAATCGCAAAGGAGAATTCTATTTCAACATGATGTATCACATGGTGGAAGATGCCATTCGACAGGGAAAGTCGACGGCGTGCGTCGGTCAAAATGCCGACGAATGCAAACATCAGAAACTCGGAACACATCAGGTTCCACGCGTGTTTTATATCAAGGGAGCGAATTGGCTTTCGCGTACCAGCTTGAATTTATTCGGCAAACTGTTGTTTCCCGAGCGGACTCTGGTCTATCCCCGATGCGAGATATCGACCGATGCCGAGAGCGAATCGCGCGATGCGTTACAGAACAGACCGGAAGAATCGGACGTTCTCGATCCGGCGGGCGCTTCCGCATCGCGTTAGCGGTTATTTCTCAACGCGCCCTTTGTTCCACCAGATGAAAAACTGGTTCGATCCCCGTTCGGCAACTGCGGCGATGTCGATGAGACCGTCGGCATCGATGTCGGCGGCGATGACCTGATTGGCTCGCGTCCAGCCGGTTTTGATGTCGTGTTTCGACCACGGCATAGCGAGATCGGCGGGTTGCTCGAACCAGACCACCTGCCCGTCCGGACCCCAGCGCGTCGCGACAATGTCGAAATCGCCGTCGTTGTCGACGTCGGCAGAAATCGCTTCGAACGCCGCCGGCAACCGGCCGATTTCGTGTGCCGTCCATTCGCTTCCGGAACCGGGACTTCCGACATTCTCGTACCACATCACTTTTTGATGGTCGGAATCATCACCCCCGGGAAATCCCAACGCGACCACGACATCGAAATCGCCGTCGCGGTCGACATCGGCGGGATGGCCATGCGTCGGTCGCAGGGATTGATCGTCGATGACGTGTTTGATCCAGCCCTCGTCCGCCGGGTTGCCCGAGTTTTCGTACCAGACCAGCAGCGAAGAGACGGTCGCCGTGCCAAGCAGATCGGGCTTTCCATCATTGTTAAAATCGGCGACACAGATCGTTCGCGTTTCTTTGATCTCCGCTTCGATGACGCGCATCGTCCAGGGATTGTCAAAGCCATTTGAGCCCGGATTTTCGAACCACACAAACATGTTCCCTCGGCTCCAACTCGAAGCGGCGACGTCGAGATCGCCGTCGCCGTCGAAATCACCGAGAGCGACGTCGTACGCTCCGGGAAGTTCTTTCGCGATGATGACATGCCTCTTCCATTGCGTTTCGTCGGAAGGGGAACCATCATTTTCGAACCAGACGACGTCGCCGTGCAGGTTTTTGACGACTACGACGTCGGTATGTCCGTCGCCGTTGATGTCACCCAAGACGTGGCGTTCGAACCAGCCTTCTTCATTTTCCTGAATCGGATGCTTTGTCAAGCGGCCATCGCCGACATTTTCATACCACACGAGTGAACCTCGATCGGCATCGGCACTGGTCAGATCGAGATCGCCATCGTGGTCGAGATCGGCTGCGGCGATACCGTAAGCATATCCATAGTCGCCGCTGACGAGTTGTTCGCCGAAGATGACCGGTCCCGCCGTGCGCATGACGTTCTGAGATTCTTTATCGTTCGCCGCAACAGATTCAGATTTCAATCCGACGGAGTTAATTGCCAGCACTTCGTAATGATGATTCATGCCGGGCGTCGCATCGGTGTCGAAAAACCGCATCGGCAGCAGAGGGCGATCGGGGGTATCATGATACGACATTCCTTGAAACAGCGGGCGGCCGTATCGTCCGCGCGGTTCAGCCGGAGATTGGGCCAGTCGTTCGCCATCACAAGAAATTTCGAATGCGAGCAAGCCGCTCTCGAAATCGGCTTCGCAATCCCACTCAATGACGACTCCCCCTTCAGAAAGTGCGGTCGCCGTCACATCAAACGGTGCCGGCGGCGGCGTCTTGTCACTTGTCGAACCGACTTTGACGTATTCCATCCAGGCTTTCGCCAACGATTCATTCGGCAACCACATCGCCTCTTCACGTTGACCCGAATACTTCGATGCGGGGACCGCCGTCTCACTCAAAGGCTCGGCAAGCCAGAGGTCACTTTCATCGATCGGCTTGAGCGTTTGATCGGCACTGCCGGCATCAGGCAGCCGCATCGCCAGGCAGACGTCAAAAAACGGAATCGCCAGATAACGCGAATCGCCGCATTCGTGATTCGTGCGCGGATCGGGAGCGATGGCGACTGGTGCCCCTTTTGCCCGGTAGGCGGCAAACATCGACGTGGCTCCGGTCCATGCGGAGACTACTTTTTCGCGTTCCTGAATTCCCGGGTTCATCATCATGGGGATTCCATACGCGGCGTCGGGAATCGTCACTTTGGGGATCTCTTCACGCTCCCAGACTTCGTAGGCTGTTCCCGAGCGAAACCAGATTGCCACGATCCGTTCGGGATGGAGCGCCTGCATGATGCTCGCCCAGAACCCGCCGCCGGAATGCCCCCACAAACACCAGGGGACGTCGTTCAATTCCGAATGCCCGGACATCGTAGAAAATTCGTTGAGCGCCTGCTGAAACGTTTTGTCGGAACCGTTTCGCGGGTCGCACCACAGCCGGCAGTTCTGATCGGGATTCTGCCGATACGACGGACCGAGTAAGGCACAATCCCATTTTTTCGCGAGCGCCTGCCAGTGCAGATCGTATGCGGCGGTTTCACCTCCCTGGCATGCGCCAACGCCGCAGCCGTGCTGATGGACGATGACACCCCGCAGGGTTTGAACTCCCTCGGGAATCCAGAGCGTGAATGTCGCTCCGACCGGCAGTTCGCCTTCAATGGCTGAAGGAGGATAAACCAGGTGATAATAATCCCCGGCGGCAAAGGCCATGGAGAACGACGACCACCAGAGAGCCCCCGCGACAAACAGAACCGTCTTCATGGTGTGACCTCATCAAAAGTTGTCGAAGTGCAACAACGACCGGTTTCCGAAATTCCCGGTCGAGAGTGTCACTTCCAGTTCGGTTCACTCTTTGCCGATATGCGGTATTCTCCGAATGCTCCGTGACTCACGGGGATCACTCATCGTCGTCATCGATATCGCCGTTGTCGAATCCCCCTTGCTCTTTCAGCGTCTGAAAGAGATCCAGGAGTTCCAGCGTGATCGGTCCCGGCGTGCCCGATCCAATCGGACGTCCGTCGAGGCTGACAACGGGTATCACCTCTGCGGCCGTGCCGGTCAGAAAACATTCGTCGGCCGTGTAAATGTCGTGGCGGGTCATCGGTTGCTCGACAACGACGAAACCGGCGTCATCGGCCAAGCGCATGACGACGTTGCGGGTGATTCCTTCGAGAATCCCCGCATCGGTGGGGGGCGTCACGATGACTTCATCTTTGATGACAAAGATATTGTCGCCCGTACATTCAGCGACTTCGCCTTTGTGATTCAGCATCAATGCTTCGACGCAGCCGGCGTTGGTCCCTTCAATTTTTGCCAGGATATTGTTGAGATAATTCAGAGACTTGATGCGCGGATTGACCGCACCGGGATGATTGCGGATCGTGCTGGCGGTGATCAGCTTCATCCCCTGTTCGTAGATTTCACGCGGATACAATGTAATCGTATCGGCGATGACGATGACCTGCGGATTGCTCGTCTTGCGAATATCGAGACCCAACGTTCCCGCACCACGTGTCACGACAAGCCGGACATAACCGTCGCCGATCTGATTGGCTGCAATTGTCTCTTCAACGGCGTCGACCATCTCTTGAGGAGTGATCGGGATTTCGAGAAAGATCGCCCGGGCGCTTTCGTACAACCGGCGAACGTGTTCGTTCAGCAGAAAGACTTTCGCGCCATAAACGCGAATTCCCTCGAACACGCCGTCACCGTAGAGCAAGCCGTGGTCGAACACACTGACTTTTGCATCGGCCACCGGAACCAACGCACCGTTGATATAGACCTTGGAGGACATAGAGGTTTCACCGCAAAAAGTGTTGAAAGTGGGGAGAGGGTCTTTGGGGTATCTGCAGGGTGAGAGGGTGCTGAATGACTAAGGCCTAAATCCTAATGACTAAAGAATGACCAAATCCCAATGACCAAATGGAGCACCACGTATTTCATTTGGTCATTGGGATTTCGTTAGGCATTCGTCATTAGGCCTTAGTCATTCCCGCCGCTACGCGGCGGGAGCCAGAGCTTCGGTCCGTCCTTCAACCAGACGGATCAACCGATGTCCCTGGCGGGCGATCTCATCATCGTGCGTCACCATGATGATAGTGAGCCCTTCCTGACGGTTCAAGTCGCACAACAGGTCGATGATCGACTGTCCTGTGTCGACATCGAGATTTCCGGTCGGCTCGTCGGCGAGCAGCACTTCGGGTTTGCCGACCAGCGCGCGGGCGATCGCCGCTCTTTGCATTTCGCCCCCGGAGAGTTCCGAAGGTCGGTGCGTCAATCGATGCGACAGGCCGACGCGGTCGATCAGCTGCTCGGCCAGCTTGCGGTATTGCTTGCGGCGGGACCAGTAATCCCACATCGAGTCTCGAATCATCAGCGGCGAAAGGACGTTTTCCAGCAGATTCAGTTCCGGAAGCAGATGATAGAACTGAAAAATAAATCCGAACACGCGGTTTCGGAGAGCATCGCGCGATTTGGCCGGCAGATCGTCGATGCGCTGGTTCTCAAGCAGAATTTCGCCGCAATCGGGGGAATCGAGCAGACCCATCAAATGCAGCAGCGTGCTCTTTCCCGATCCCGATTGACCGACGATCGAGACGAATTCACCCCGCTGGACCTTCAATTCGGCCCCGCGCAGCACCTGAACCTTATGTTCCGCCTTCTGGTATGTCTTTTCGACGGCCGTCGCCGAGATATGGATGTCGGACATGACCACTCTTCCTTAATGAACGCGTTCGTAACCGGTAATTCTTGATCGATCGAAGCGGAAAACCACGGCGTGTTCGATGTTACTCATAACGCAGTGCTTTGACGGGATGCAATCTCGCCGCCCGGCGAGCGGGTAAGATACTCGCAAGCATGGCGATCACGATCGCCCCTAGTGCGACCCAGAAGACCATCCACGGGTTCACCGACGTCGGAATCGACGGAAAATAATAGATGCGGTCGTCGAAGACTTTGCGACCGATGATCATCGAAATAAAGGCTTCGATGCCATTGATGTATTTGACGAACAGCAGGCCGACGATCACTCCGACGCCGCCGCCGACCGCTCCCAGAGCCAATCCGTAAGAGAGAAAAATCGTCATGATACCGTTGGAACTGGCCCCAAGCGCCTTCAGAATGCCGATGTCGCGCGTCTTCTCGACGACGATCATGTAGAAGATGGCGAGAATACCGAAACCGGCAACGGCGATGATCAGAAACAAGAGGACGTTTAGAATCGCCGATTCGATATCGACTGCCGCCAGTAGCGGTCCCTGTTTTTGTTCCCACGTTTTGACGGAGAACAACCCCGGCTCGAATTCGGCTTTTAATCGATCGACGACGGCATCGGCATCGTGGTAGTCTTTGAGCTTGATCTGAATCGAGGTAAAGCCTTTTTCACCGGTCCGCGGGTCGATCATTCCGCGAACTTGCTGCAAATGTTCGAGATTGCAGAAGACCAGATTCGAATCATATTCGCTCATTCCGCTCTCAAATGTGTCGACGATCGTCGCGACAAAGTGGGTCGGGGAAGGGGGAGTGGCGCTGTTGACCGTGCTGATGCGGACGTCGTCTCCCGGCTGAACCATCATGACGAGTTCGACTTTACCTGTTTTCTTATCCTCGTACGGATAGCTGATGAGCTGTCGGCCAATAAATACCAGACCCGCTTGCGGCAGTTCGGGATCGACCGGTTCGGTGGTGGCCGATTCAATTTCGAACGGATGTTCGCTCGAATCCGCCGGTCTGCCGGAATCGGCGGTCGTTTTGGAATCTGGTCCGACCCCCTGTTCCTCAACTTCATGATTTGAGTTCGTGTCGAAGGGGGAATCGTCCACTGAATCGAACGGCGGAGCGTTTCCATTGGCTTCGAAAGGGGGCGACTCGTTCGTGTCTTTATGACCCGCTTGCTGGATTTCCTGCTCGAATTGAGCGGGGCCGTATTCGTGGTGATGATGCTGGTCGTCGTACGGGGGGTCGATGATGTTTTCTTTACGCCAGCGATTGAATTCGACGACCTCTTTACGATGCGCGATCGCTTCTGCCGGGAGTTCCCACCCGTGGAGGTTGCCCTTGTTCAACACAAGATAATCGGCCAACGGCGAAACGGTCGCCTTTTCGTCGGGATCGATGCCGATCAACGTAACGGGACGGGTGATCCACTGGCCGCCGTACCAGAAGTTCAACATCCCGTAGACTTCGACGGTTGTGGTCATTCCGGCGATTTTGTCGCCGACGGCGGCACGTACCCGTTGTTGATACAATTCGGGATTCGACTCGCCGCTGAGCGTCATGGTTTCGATCACGACGTCGGAGAGAATGCCCTTGATACGGTCGCGCATCTCGTAACTGAAGCCCGACATCACGCTGTTGACGACGATCATCGTCGCCACGCCGAGCATCACGCTGATGATGCTGGCCAGTGCAATATAGCGCGTCCGAACGTAGCGTATGCAAAGCAGGAGTTTGTACATTGACCAATCCCTTGGTACACGTCGTTGAGTCGTCCTGAGACACATCGAGCGGCGGGGTTTTTCCCTGCCGTTCTTCGCGGTACGGCGGGGATAAACC
>JAQCEJ010000052.1 GCA_027618475.1 Planctomycetota bacterium
ATAGCGCGCCGCCAGTTTCAACCGCCGCAACACTCCCCCCGCGCCGCCATTTTGGACCGCCGTCAACAACTGCGACTCGGAGGCTTGCGCGTCGAAATCCCTTTGCCCATCGGCAGGTAGCGGTACGTGCGCGGGCTGGCAAAGACGGCTTCGGGCGACTGCACAGCCTCTGTCCAGCGGGCCATGCGCTGTTGCTGCTCAGGAGTCGCCGTCGCTTTCCCGCCGAAGTGAATGTTGACGTTCCAGAACGAGATGCTGTCAGCCCCCCAAGTGTAGTAGTTGGCCGCCGCTCCGCGGGCTTCAGATTCGTCGATCAACATGCTCTGGTAGCCATTGGCCCGGTTGGGATCTTGAGCAATCGGTCGATCGAGAATCATCGGCAGGCCGTTATAGATTGAGCCGATCATGTTTCCCATCACCACGATCGTGTCGACGCCGGCCGGCTTAGTAAATCGCGTAAACTCGTCGACGGGAATCTGTGGATCGGTGTTATTCCACGTTGAGATCACCACGTAATCAATCCAGCCGTTCTTGATCCACATTTCGACGTCGACTCCCGCCAGCCAACAGGCAGCGATCGATTCGGGGACGCGCACACCGAGCGTCATCCGCTCACGTCCCTTCTTTCCCGCCGTCTCGTCTAGCATGGTACGAATGCGACCGAGAAATTCGGTCATCATCGGCGCCATTTCTCGGCCTTGGTCGCGGGGAAAATGCTTGGCCCAGCGGACGAAATTGAGTTCTAACCCGTCGACGTCGTAGTTCTCGACGATTTCGGACATTATGGCCAGTCGATGGGCACGGACTTCCGGATGAGTGTAATCGAGAGCCGTCTCGTTTGTCCGTTCGTCCGGCTGCTCGATGACGAACTGCGGATTCTCGATCGCAAACATCGAACAGAGCGGGATGTCGCGGTCGAGACGCGTGTGGTGCGTGTCGTTCATACGGATTTCAGCGAGCACTTCTTTTCCTTCACCGTGCATGAACTCAACCGCTAACGACAGGACATCCGTTTGTTCGCGGCGTAGCCCACGAATACCGGGCGTCCAGCCTTTGTTGTAATCGTCTCCGAAACGATCGCCATAAACTTCACCGACTTTGGTTTCGTACGTACAGATATCGGGTGTCGCTGCGAGAACCACGAACGTCGTAAATGGCACCGCATGAGTTTCCTTGGCGAACCAAGCTTTGACGAAGTCAGAGGTATCTTCACTCGGCGCCTCCATCAGCACTTGAGCGTCGTCATTAAAGACAATACGCGGCGAACACTCTGCCTCTGGGACGGCCAGTCCGATCCAAATGAGCGCAGCACATGTGGTCAAACAATAAGTGAGTTTCATGGTATTAACTCCGGAAAAGAGTGGAGTGGATGGGATCAAGGCATATTGTGGTAAAAACGGTCGTCAGATGCCACTTAGCGAAAATTCCACTGTGCACGTCCGCTCCTGATTGTTCACGATTGACTGCCTGTGCCCACGCCTCCCATGAATCGGCATCTTTTTTGTCAAATGCACGTGTTGCGGCTGCTGCCAATAGAACGGAGATCCTTCGCTACAATTGTAATGTCGTTACTCATTATTGTTGGCCGGTTGTACCGCCACACCTACCTCCGGCTCACCTCGCACTCTATGCTCTGCGAATTCTATTACCACGCTTCATTGCAGAGACCGAGTGCTCAGGTTGACATGATAAGGCATAGCTCCCGAATTCATTGGTGCCTCGGCTCTGCGAGCCGTGAAATATGAAGTGGGGGAGAAGTGATGGCTTCGAAGGCATCCTCATAACGCTCCTTCGGAAATTCGGTCATTCGGATTTGATTCGTCATTCGGATCTCGACATTCGACATTCCGGAGAAAGGCACTCTCATCCGGCCTGCGGCCACCTTCTCCCCGAGAGAGAAGGAAATTTTGAAAGGCGCAAACACGATTGGGTTGCGCGCAACGTTTTTCAAACCATTTTGTGTCGGCGCGATCGTTCAAAAAACATCGATGTTTATGAATATGCAAAACCGTGTCGAAAGCGCGCATTTTTGGCGAAAAACGCGTGCGAAAGGCGCGCGAGATAGTCGTGAGACGAAATTTCGATCGCATTTATGCCCCTTTTTGCATTCTGAAACAACGATGCACGAGAGCGCAACGGCGAGGGGTAAAGGCCTGAAATTTCTCGGTTTTTCAGCGCCTGGCGCAACGTGCTCGGGGATGATGCCAGGGTGACGAACGGCGAGACGATGAATCGCCTGTGCGGAATGAGCCACTCGACAACATCCGCAACATTCTTGGCGATTGAGCATCGCAGTACAGGTTCCCTCCTGGATCCCGCGTCTGCTCCCCAAACCGATCGCGGAATCAGGCTTGAAGTCTCCTTGCGAAACAGCCTTCAAGGCGAATTCCAGACCACCTCGTTCAGGAATTGACAAGCTTCAAGGCAATGTGAGTCGTTATGATGTCATACCACATTGAAGGAACTACATAGCACCTCAGGAATTTGAAAATAGTTCACAGTAAGAGTTTCATTTTTCAGTCTGCCTAACCGCCATGTGTATTCAATATGATTACATTGGGGGTTTGTGGTGCTGTGTTCGATATATGGTTGTAATATGTTATAATAAATGTGTTTATGTGAAATAAATATGTTTGTTCGAGATGGGAATCTTGTTTGCATCGTCGGTGTGGCACGGAAATAGCAACTGTGTGTAGTCGTAGTGAGTTGGTAAGTTCGAAATGATATCGAATCGTGCTGCCGGGTGTGATTCCGTCAGCCATCACAAAAGGAGAAAGCCATGACTAGGATGTCAACCAAAACCGCGAAGTCTGCGAACGTCATCACGAACAACAAATCGGCACTTTTGAAGGCCGTGCTCACCTTGGGTTGCCTTGTGAACTCGTTGTCTCCCTTGATCGCCGGCGAGTGGAGCCCTTCGGTCATCGAGTCGAATCCGTCGTCGCACAAGATGCCTTTGGCCGATTACGTGAAGCCTGCCGGCAATCTGTTCGATTTGAAAATGGAATGGGATTCGGTCTCTCACTCCTACGAACATACGGCGTATGCCGAACCTTCGATGGCTGAGAAACTGACTTATCGTTATTCCGATCCGACGTTTGTTCGGTTTGTGAATTCGGCCGACGTCAATAGCACATATGGTTTGTATAGCGAAATCAACAGGCTGATTGATGAACGGCACGTCAAACCGAAACCCTACGATGAACGGGTGAAAAAGGCTGTCGCGAATCTGATCACAGCCATGGACCTCCCCGTTTTCTGGAAAGTCAATGGACGCACACCTTCGAAGTCGAATCTCGAATCGATGAAGTCGATGTTGAACAATATTCTGGATGAAGAAGCGGCTCATAGTCTGAATCAGGCCCATCAGGTGTTGAACTGGGTCGTCAGCAATGCATCTGATCGCGTCGGCCTGAAACCTCAGTTGACCGTACTTGAATTCGTGTATGGTGCTGTCGAATCGATGGACCGTTTCTCGGGCATTACCTTGCCGAACATCGCGACGGGTGAACCCCGCGTAGGTCTGGAAGAAAATGTGGTGGGAATCGGCGTCGAAATCGAAACCGTCGATGAAGGTGTGCAAGTGTTGAAAGTATTGAAGGGGGGACCGGCGATGGATGCCGGCCTGAAGAAGGGAGACATTGTCCGCAAAATTGACGGTTCATCGATTGCCGGAATGCCGATCAGTGAGGTGGCCGGACTGATTGTCGGTCGAGCCGGTACCAGACTGAACGTGGAACTGGTTCGAGACGGCAGCAGCATGACACGAACGATGACACGTCGGTCGGTGGCGATCCCCAACGTGTCGGAAGCGACGATGATCGACCCGATCGGCAAGGTCGGTTATTTTAAGCTCGAACGGTTTGCCGAATCGTCACGCAAGGAATTGGAAGATGCCATGTGGACTCTGTATCGACAGAACATGGCGTCGATGATCCTCGATCTGCGCGGTAACCCCGGTGGACTGCTGACGTCGGCAATTTCGATTTCGGACATGTTCGTCCCTTGCGGAACCATCGTCTCGACCAAAGGACGTAATACCGTAGACAATTCTATGACCTCGGCGACGTTTGCACGAACCTGGAATCTCCCTTTGGTCGTGCTCGTCGACAACAATAGTGCCAGTGCAAGTGAAATCGTGGCCGCCGCGATTCAGGAGAATGGACGTGGAGTGATCGTGGGTACGAAATCATACGGCAAAGGGACCGTGCAGTCTCACTTTGATTTGCGAAGTATGAATGCCACGGTCCGGCTCACGACTGCTAATTTCTACGCCCCATCGGGACGAGTGATGGCGGATGCCGGTGTGACTCCCGACGTGATGGTAAATGATTCTTCGGCAGATGCGAGCAACGCTACTGATGACGCTGCCTTGGCGCGAGCCATTGAGATTGTCAAAGGGAATAAGGCGGCACAATTGGCCAGCTCGGCTAACAAGTGCAACGCCAAATTGAGTTACAAAGAACTTGGCGTTTAACGTGACTTAAAAATAAATGACGAAACAGAAGAGGTTGAAAATGAGAACAATAACCCTTTATACCGCATGAGAACGCATGATGTTCTGTTTACAAAATCGACAGGCGGCCGGATTGTTCCAGCCGCCTATCGTCATTCTTTGATCAAGGTTAGAGATTTAGTCGGTCACGATGTTTCGATATTTTCCTTGAAAATAGAGCAGAGGATTTCCGATTCCCGCGCCGCCGGCGACGATTTCGCCGACAAAAATGTCGTGGTCGCCTCCTGGCATTACATGGGTGACCTGACAGTCGACATAACCGAGGGTGTCGGCCAAAATCGGCGAACCTGTGATTGCCGACGTATATTTTAAGTCGGAGAAGTCTTTCGGCCCCGATTTGGCAAACCGATCTGATAGCGGTTGTTGTTCCTGGGTCAGGATGTTTACGGCAAAGCAGCGATTCTCCATGATACTTTTGTGCGACGCCGCTCGTCGATCGACGGCGACGATCACGAGTGGCGGATCAAGCGACAGCGACGTGAGGGCGTTGGCCGTCAATCCATTATGCTTCTGGCCATCGGAGGTTGTGACAACCGTTACTCCGGTTGCGAACATTCCCATGATTTTTCGTTGTTCCACCGGATCAAACGCCATGATTTATCCTTTCTCCGTTCGGACGTCTTGCGAGGTTTTCGTAGTCCATGCTGCACACAGAATAACGAATCGAACAGATGTCGGAAATCGTGCGTTAAGAAATCATGCGTCAACCAGCGAACGTCGCGATCGGCAACTATTGCTGACCGGTCAATTGCGAACGGAGTCGGGGCCAGATGGCCACCGCTTCAAAGCCTTGCAGTCCGAAACAATGCCAGAGTATATCGAGGGTATCATTTACATTTGCAGCGCGGACCGATTCTCGGAGTTTTCGGGCTTGTTGCAGAAAGTTTTCATCCGATTGCATTCGCCGATGAAACCATTCCGTACATTTCCGGGCTCTTTCCATCGGCAAGTCGAGAAGTAACGAGAGCACTTGGGCTGCTGCGGTGATGTTCCCGACCATGATTTTCTGGGCAAAATCACCAAAGGTCGGCAATGTTGCGGAAGTTAAGGTATCGTCGTCAACATCATTCGACGGTGTGTGAGCACGATCGGGTAGCATTTGCGCGAAGGCGTGATCTGTCTCTGACAGTCCCACCATCGTTGTATGAACCTCTACGTCGGGTTCAGGATATTCGATGGGGGCGTGGAGTGTCGACGACGCGGCAATTCCTATCGATGATTCAGGCGCAGGGAGCAGATTCAACATGTTCTGAACGTGCTGAAGTTGAGTGCCGCATTGCTCGTAGACCTGTTCGATCTCGTTCGAATACGATTCCCCCGCGGCATCATCCAGGATTTCGTCAGACGAATCAAGGATTCGTTCGACGAGGCGTTTCGCGAGAATCTCACGAGCCTGTTTCAGAATCTGATAAGCCTGTTCTTGCGGGGGCATAACGGTATCCTAACACGACAAATGTATTGAACTGTTTTCTGCCCGGTTGGCCGCGGAACGAATGTCGAATTCTTTCTGAGAACCGCGTCGTCCCAACAGTAGTAAAACGGTTTGTCGCGTCAATCGCGTTCAGTGACTCTTCTATGTCGAGGAGAATCGATATCGAGTGCCATGCCAACACCATCGACCACGCACTCTGCTTTCGATCATAAATAGGAAGGAGTGAGATATGGGAGCGCAAACTCAGCTCCATTGACTCTTAGAACCGAGTCCGTCCGATCATGACGATTTTGCGGGCAAGAACGGCGGACGTTCGCTCAGTGACCGGAGACGATCGTTTGCATCACAGAGTCGGACCGATCGACCACGGAGCGAATTCGTCGTCACCGATGTTTTGCCGCTCGCTCTTCGTTTTTTCGCCGCTCGCAACCGAGATGATCTTCTCGAAAATCTCGCGACCGACATCGTCGACCGAGGCACCTTCAAGAATCTGTCCGGCATTGATGTCCATGTCGTCGATCATGCGCTCGTACATCGGTGTATTGGTCGCAATCTTGATACTCGGGACCGGTTTACAGCCGAAGCAACTGCCGCGACCCGTCGTGAAGACGACGACGTTTGCCCCTCCGGCGACCATACCGGTGACAGAGACCGGGTCGTAACCGGGAGTATCCATCACGACGAACCCTTTCTCGGTGATCGGTTCGGCGAATTTGTAAACGGCCTTCAACGCAGTGCTTCCTCCCTTTGCAATCGCCCCAAGCGACTTTTCGTAGATCGTCGTCAATCCCCCTTTTTTGTTGCCAACAGAGGGATTGTTGTCGATCTTCACACCGAAAAATCCGGTGTATCGTTCCCACCATTTGATGCGTTCGATCAGTTTCTCGCCGACTTCGCGAGAAATTGCTCGACGGGTGAGGAGATGCTCGCCGCCGTAGATTTCGGGTGTCTCGGCAAGACATGAAGTCGCACCATGGGCGACCAGCAAATCGCTGGCGATTCCCAATGCCGGGTTGGCGGTGACCCCGCTGTTGCCGTCGCTACCGCCGCATTCCGTTCCGAGTAGAATCTCCGAGACCGGAATCGGAACGCGTTCGACCTGGTTGGCCGAGGGAAGCAGCTCCCTGAGTGCTGCGCTCGCACGTGCGACGGTTTTTTGAATTCCCCCTTCATCCTGAATATTCATGATCAATGGCTGCGACGTCTGTTCTTTCAATCCGGGCATGTTCAATTGCACGAGGTGCTGAGTATCGGCGAGGTAAGATGCCTGTCCCGTTTCGCAGCCGAGGCCGATGACAATGTAGGCGCCGATGTTGGGATGTTTGGCGAATCCTCCAAGCGTGCGCGAGAGCTGCTCGTGGTCTTCGCCACCGTATTGAAACGCACATCCTCCTTTATGAGTGATCGGAAGAATGCCGTCGATGTTCGGAAAGTCTGCAAGGATCGACGAGTCGATCTGCCGAGCGACCAGTCGCGACGTCGCCGCCGAACAGTTGACCGTGCTGATTATGGCAACATAGTTGCGAGTCGCTGCTTTTCCGTTCGGTCGGCGGTACCCCATAAACGTTCGCCCCTCGATCAACTGGGGAGCCGGCGGAACAGCGGAAGAGAAAGCATAGTCGAGGTTGAGATCGCCGGCGGAAAGATTATGACTGTGAATCCAGTCACCGGGCTCAATCGGTTCCGATGCAAAACCGATCAACTGTCCATACTTGCGTACTGGTTGACCGACTTCAATTCTGTTGAGTGCGACTTTATGCCCCAGATCGATGGCATCGCGCGTCGGAATAGGAGCCGATATCCCTTCGACGACAATCGGCGTTCCTTTAGGGACGTTCTGCTTGGCCAAAGCGATATTGTCTTCAGAATGCAGTCGTAAAAATGGTTGACCGTTACTGGCGATCATGGTGGACTTTCTCGCAGTTCAGTGAATGAGATTCGATCGAGTTGAATTCCTGAAAATTCGTAACCGTGGTCGCGATGCCAAAACATTATTGACGTTTCAGCATTGCGTTTCGCATTTCTCGTGTATCGTCCTTCTTTTTCAGTGATTCGCGTTTGTCGAGTAGTTTTTTCCCCTTGGCGATCGCCACGTTGACTTTGACGAGACCTTTGGAAAAATAGACTGAAAGCGGGATCATCGTCAGGCCCTTGTGACCAGCTTCTTCAGCGAATTTGTGCAACTCGCGTTTGCGCAGCAGCAGTTTTCTCGGCCGCTTGGGCTCATGGTTCAGATAGGTTGCTTGGGGATAAATCGGAATGTCGCTTCCGACGAGCCAGAGTTCATTATCACGGATACGAGCAAAGGCTTCGTCGATCGACATCTTACCATTGCGCAGGCTTTTCACCTCGCTGCCTCGCAGCGCGATACCGCATTCAAGTTGATCGAGAATCTCGTAATCGTGAAACGCTTTGCGATTCTTGCAAATCGTCTTCGAATTCGGATCGTCGTTGTTCTTCTTTTTTGCCATAATCAAATTTGTAACGATTCGGAGTCGGGAAGCAAAGCCCGTAGGGTGTCTCGAATTTCACCTCTCTCCCAAGTAGAAGGGAGCCGCGGGACTGATGAGGCTACTGTTTAAAGGAGAACAACCAGTCAAACGGTCAATGCGATGATCGAGGACGCTGAACCGCGATAGTTTGTTGAACACCGTTAACACCGCCCTGTATCAGCGTTTTTCTGAGTTTTTCAGAATCCCTAACCCTGCTGGAGAGGGTTGCCGCGTAACAGCTGGGATGAGGGGAAACCAAGGCGATTGATGGTGTGTAATTACGGATCGTCATTTTAGTCTGTCGTCTAACCAGAATGTTACGCATCTAATCTCTCGCTCATTGAGATGTTTTTCCCGTTCGCCTCGCCTATTGTCGGTCTCTTTTTGAGTCGGTACAATGACTTATACTTTGACTACGAACGGATCAAAACCCGGGAGATCGTTTTCTGCGAGCAGCGAACGAAGTAATTATGCCACCACACTACCCACAGAACAGCAACAGCAGCGACCCGGAATCGGGAGCGCTCGATGTCTATTTTCTGGGGTGTGTCGATTTCGAAGCGACTGAATTGTTGCAGCAGAAGTTCACCGAGGAGATCGAATTCCGCCGCGATTTGCATGGAAAATTGTTGATTTGCGAGCATCCGCCATTGATCAGTGTGGGGCGCGAGGGGAGTCATGCCGATTTGCGGTACTCTGATGTCTGGTTGACGGAAAATCACGAGGATCGAATCGTCCGTCCGTCGCTGGAGGTACGTTGGGTGAAACGCGGGGGTGGGGCTCTCGTTCATGCACCGGGGCAACTGGCGATTTATCCAGTGATCCCGTACACGCGGCAGGGCTTTAACGTTGTTGAGTATCGCGATCGACTGATGCGAGCTGTCACGCGGGCCTGCGAAGAATCACGAATTGCCGTAGAGTGTCGGAAAGCCGATCTGGGGTTGTTCACCCGCCACGGACAGGTTGGGTTCGTCGGCCTCTCGTGTCGTGATGGCATCATCAGCCGTGGGATGTACCTCAACGTCGCCGCTCCGCTCGAACTGCTGCGGCAAGCCCACTGGTCGATGGAGAACGACAGTGTCGAAAGCGGTCGCTGTACCGAACCGGCTAATCTTGTGCAGTCGCGGCGGGTCTCGATCTCAGCGATCCGCGAGCGAGTGTTGTATCACGTGCAGAACGAATTCGGTTACGAACGCTCTCATCTCTATACATCGCATCCGCTGCTCAGGCGGGTGAGCAGGAAAGTTTATGAATACGCTTGAAATTCTTGGAAATGCTCCGACACAACCGCCACGAAGACGACTGCCGCCGTGGTTGAAGCGACCAATGCCGGAGCCGGACATGATGTTCACCGGAAAGGTGATCGAAGATTTAAGGTTGGAGACGGTTTGCGAGAGTGCGAAATGTCCCAATCGGACAGAATGCTGGTCGCAAAAAACAGCGACTTTCATGATTCTCGGAAACGTTTGCACGCGACCGTGCGGATTTTGTTCGGTTCCCAAAGGAAAGACCGAAACTCTCGAACTGGATGAACCCGAGCGTGTTGCCGAAGCGGCCGAACGATTGGGACTGCGTTACGTCGTGATTACTTCGGTGACGCGCGATGATCTTTCCGATGGCGGCGCCGATCATTTTGCGAATTGCATTGCCGCCGTCCGTAATCGGACTGGCGCACAGGTGGAAGTTCTAACGCCGGATTTTCTAGGTGACCGCGCTGCGATACAGACCGTTATCGACGCTCGGCCTGATGTTTTTAATCACAACATGGAAACGGTACCCCGTTTGTATCATCGTGTTCGTCGAAATGCCGAATACCAGAGATCTCTTGATCTGCTGCGGATGATCAAAGAACAGGCCCCCGACATGCCGACCAAAAGCGGATTGATGCTCGGACTTGGCGAAACGGTCGACGAATTAATGTCGGTCTGTGCCGATCTGAGAGCCGTCGGCTGTGAGATGATCACACTCGGACAATATCTGCAACCTTCACCGATTCATCTCCCCGTTGAGCGATACGTTCCACCTGAAGAATTCGATGAGATCGGCCGAATGGTGCGCATGCTCGGCTTTGGCATGGTTGCCAGCGGTCCGTTCGTGAGATCGAGTTACCACGCCGGTGAAATGGCGGATGAGTTGGCCGGAGCCGGTCCCGAGCATATTGATGTGGGATAATTCGCGTTTTTGGATTGGACAACTCTTTCACGATTCGAGACTCAGACTATTGAATTCGCTCCCGCATCAATTCTTGGCCTCCTTAAGGATGTCAACCGAGTTAATCCCCGTTGTCGTGCCGCCGATCGATCATCAGGACGAACCGATGATGCTTTGTAACTGGCTGATCGACAGGGGTGAACGTGTCGAATCGGGTGAAAGTATTTTGGAAATTTCGATACCGGGTATCGTGTGGGACGTTCCTGCCCCCTCTTCAGGACGACTGGAACGAATCGTGCGCGTCGTTTTCGATCGATTACGTCCTGGCGACATCTGTGGATGGATTCGGCTCGATGGTGATCACGTTACTGTGGAGAACGCGTCATGAAATGGTCGGATGTCATCGGCCATCAAATTCAGATCGAAATGCTGCACGAGGCGGTACGGCGACAGCGGTTGCCGCATGCGTTGTTGTTCGCCGGCCCGTCAGGAATCGGCAAGCAGATCGTCGCTCGACTTTTGGCAAAGGCGTTATTATGCGTGCAGAATTCGGAAACCGATTTGCAGGCCTGTGAAACGTGTGGCAGTTGCCGCAGTTTCGACGCGGGAACTCATCCCGATTGTCTCACTGTGTCAAAGCCAGAGGGGAAAGCGATCCTTCCGATTGCACTTATCGCCGGCGAGGGAGACGAACGGGGGCGATCGGGGCTTTGTTATGACTTATCGCTACGGCCGATGTTGAGCAGACGAAAAATTGCGATCGTCGACGACGCCGATTGCATGAATGCCGAAGCCGCCAATGCGTTTCTCAAAACACTGGAGGAGCCGACGCCCGATACCGTGATCATTATGATCTCATCGCAACCCGACGCGTTGCTGCCGACCATTCGTTCGCGATGTCAAATGTTGCGATTTCGTCCGCTTAAGAGCAGCGAAATCGCCGAGCTGGTCATCCGCCTGGAATGGGTAGACGATCGGCAGGTTGCCGAAGAAATCGCGGCACTCAGCGACGGGAGTCTCAGTCAGGCCGCGCAACTGCTTGATCCACGTTGGCGTGAATTGCGCACCATGTTGTGGACAGGGCTCTCCGCCGAGAAACTCGAAACCGGCCGATTTGCCGCCGAATTGCTCGAACAGATGGAATCGAAAGCGTCAGATGCCGGTGAGCGACGGAATGCCTGGAGCTGGTTGCTCCGCTTTGCTGTCGAATTTTACCGAAACGAGCTGACCGAACTCACCCGTGAGTTATCGGATTTCGCACCAACCGATAACACTCCGAACGGCGTTTCCAACTGCTGGGACAGGCTGGAACGCACGAATCAGCTTCTCGATCGCTGCCTCGAAGAAGAATCCCGCCGTGACGATAATCTGAACGTCTCTTTAAGCCTCGAAGCCTGGTTGACCGATTTGGCTCAACTTCGACGAAAAGAATCAGCCGTTCGCTGAATCCGAGCCGATATGTACGGCGAGATACTGTCATTTGCCGGATTCAGTTGCTATCGTACATAGTATCGATATAACCTTTCGCTTCTCGCACGACCTCTTCTGACGCGGCAGATCGATTTTCAATCTCGCAATTGTACCGGTTCCATTTTATGACGAGTTCACAGTTTGTCGTCCGTTATGGTGCGACGCGATTCATCGGTGAGTTTTCCACGCGAAATCCAGAAGATTTGCCGCGGAATAGTCCGGTGATTATCCGCAGCGAACGAGGCGTCGAATGGGGAATTGTTCTCAGCCCAGCAAGTGATCGCACTCGCGAATATCTTGGACGCAAGAGTACCGACGGAAAAATTGTGCGTCCGGCGACCGCAGAAGATCGTTCGCTTTTGGAGCAAACTCGACAGAAAGAACGCGACGAATTCGACGGGTGCGCCGAGATGATTCGCGACCGCCGTCTGAATATGCAACTTGTCGACGTCGAGCATCTGTTCGGCGGTGAGCGTGTCGTGTTTTACTATCTTGCAGAAGATCGCGTCGATTTTCGCGAACTGGTCAAAGAGCTGGCGAAACGCTTTAAGACCCGCATTGAGATGCGCCAGATAGGTGTTCGCGACGAAGCCAAATTGCTCGCCGATTACGGCGATTGCGGCAAACCGGTCTGTTGCAACACTCATTTGCACGAGATGCCCCCTGTTTCGATGAAAATGGCGAAGCTGCAGAAGGCGACTCTCGATCCGACAAAAATTTCAGGGCGGTGCGGCCGATTGAAATGCTGCTTGCGATACGAGTACGATACGTACCGGGATTTTCAGAAAGAACTTCCTCCGGTCGGAGCGACCGTCGTGACGAAAAACGGACAAGGGCAAGTGTTGGCCCAAGAGATTCTATCCCGCAAACTTCTGGTCCGGTTTGAAGGGAATCGGCAACTCATCACGGACCTGGCGGACATCGTGACCGTCATCAAAGCAGGTCAGAAAAGATGAAGATGGCAGTGATTTGCTTGCCGCTTATCGAAAAGTAAATGTCTGTTTATGACTGAAATGTTTACATCGACGACCAAATTCAGGCTTTGAGATTCGTGGACGCTGCGTTATATTGAAAGTGGACATTTACCAGATCGACAACGTCGAAAATTGCGTTGAACTGCCAGCAAAAGAGATCGTGCGTATGAGCACCACCGGAAAGTTATTGTCTCGAAAATTGCGATTTCACCCGGATGCCTATCGCTTTGTGTTCGAAGGTCTGAAACACGCACAATTGTTGCTGAGTCGGTCGGTCACCGCGTCTCAGGACGAAGAGCCGGGGCAGCATATTTCAGGGGAACAGTTACTCAACGGTATTCGCGCCTTGGCCATCGACCAATTTGGTCCGATGACTCTGCTGGTCTTCCGTCATTGGGGTATTCGCACGACCGAAGACTTCGGTCGCATCGTATTCGACCTGATCGATCGGGGAGAAATGAGCAAAACCGACCGGGACCAGTTGAGCGACTTCGTCGACGTGTACGACTTCGAAGAGGTTTTCTCGCGTCAGTACCGTATCGACACCTGTCACGTTTTTGGACCCTTGTCCCGCTAAAACGCCTATGGCGATCTGTTGTTGATTGCGCGAATGTTGCCGGTTTTGAGCATTTACTGAAGTAAGGGACGACTCCGTGACGACAACTCCCGAGCGTCGGTCCAAACGGGTGACGTCTGTACTCAGAGATCGACGGGACGCACCGGAGAATTCTACGGCATCGGCGACACGCGCGATGGCAAACACGACGTCCGCTGCATTTCGATACGCACTTGTGTTTGCGGTGATTTGGTGGATTGTACTCTTGAACCTGGTGTTATTCACTGCGAATCGTGTGACTCTTAATGTCGCACAACTCGAACTGGCCGACGCCATCGTAACAGCCCGTTTGGCTGAATCGAAGACGGGAAAACTGGTTATCGAGAAAGTATGGTCTGGACCGGCGAAAATCGTTGAGTTACAACTCGATCCGCAACTCTTTTCCGGAAGTGCGACCGATTCGACGTGGCTTATCCCATTGACACGTACGGGGAACGATCGCTTCGACGTGACTCGGGCGGTCAGCAAGAATTCCCACGGTGATTCGGTCGTTCAGCCGGCGTATGTTTATCCTTGGAATGCCGAGGCACAACAGCAACTCGACGCATTTCTCGCCGGTAGATAGAAATAGTTGTTTGGTTTTCCGTTTCCAAACGGGTCAGTTTGATGAATGCTCGTCTTCGTAAAACCAGCTTACCGGAAGCGATCGAAATCGTGATGAATATCGCCCCGTTTTTCGGTCTTCGTCCCAGTAGCTGAGCACCGCGCGGTCACCGATAAACGTCAAGCTCGTGTAAGCATAGGTGCGTGTTGCGTCCGATTCGAGCTGTCGCTTGTGCTCCCACGTCGACCCGTCGTCCGTCGAAATTGCCGCTGTCAACGGTGTGCGTGCTCCACCATGATCGGCATGAGGATCGTACGTTTCATTCCATACAAGCAACAGATCGCCGGTCGATGGAATCGTGCGAAGCGTTGCCGGCGATTCGGGAGCCTGAAGATCTGCCAACGTTCCCGGGTCGCTCCACGTTTCACCGGCGTCACGCGAATAACTGGTGGAGATCGTACCCAACTGATTTCGCATGATCATCAAAATCCGACCGTCGCGAAGTTCTACGACGTCGGGCTCCATCGCTCCCCGTTTGGGGAGATCGACTTCGCCTGACCCCTTTTGCCATGTTTTCCCTCGATCGTCTGAGTAATAACAGAAGCAGACCATATGATTGACCTTGATAATATCGGTTGTATAGCTGCACGGAAGCAGTATACGACCCGATTTGAGAATGGTCATGCGGTCTGAGACGACGATGTTGTACCCGGGAAAATTCGAAACCAAAACCGGTTCACCAAACGATACGCCATCGTCGGTCGATGTCTTCAAGAAAACTTGTATGCTGTCGTATCCCTGTGTGATGTTATAGATCATTCCCAGCGTTCGTTTGCTTTCAGTTTCTCCCGGTAACCAGCGAAGTGTTGTTCCCAGAACATTGAGTTTGCCGATGTCGCGTTGCAGTTCTTGCGTCTCACTCCATGATCGGCCTCCGTCGCTCGATGTCTTGCCGATGATCCGAGCGTGGGCAAAATCGCTTGTTGTCTCACTAAATTCTGTGACCGCATTCAACAAATCGCCGTTGTTGAGTTCAATGACCGAACCTTCTGTGTAACGGGGATTCGCTTGGCTGGCTTCATAGACAATGACCGAAATATCTTCATGAGGCGGCGGGAGTGATGGCTGCGACAGCATGATAAGCGACTGTGCCGCACGGATGCGACAATCAACCGCATCGTCGTCGAGGAGTCTGATCAATTCCGGCACCGCTTTAAACAGGCGGGCAGAACCGGCCACATCGGCTGCATATGTTCGTACCGCATCGTCTTCATTCGTTAAGTTTTTCAGTAACGTCTGCTGTCCCTGTTCGTCTCTCAGTTGTGCGAGTGCATACTCAAAAAACGCCCGCGCGAGGGGCATTTTGACATTTTCGGCTGCGGCCCGAAGTTCCTTTGCGTCGCGAACATCTCCCAATCGTCCGATGACCCACGCGGCGACCATCGACACCTCGGGGTTTTCGTCATGCAATTTCGACCGAAGGTATATGAGTGCATTCGAGTTGCCGCTTTGTCCTAGTGCGGCGGCGGCCATCAGTCGTAACGCTTCCTCTTTTCCCTCGGCGAACGCCTGACGCATTGCTTCGCCATCGCCGATCGACTTGAGTTTGTACAGACTTTCCGCCGCATGAATTCGACCGTTCGATTCGGTGTTTTCAAGAATGCGAAACATCACTCGATCGCGTCCACGATCTCCCGTGCGAGCAATCTCCCGTGCCAGACCGCACCGCTTCTGGTCGTCGGTTTCGGTTTCGAGCATCGGTTCGAGCAACTCGCGTACTTCGTTGCCATTTCCGGTGATCGTCAACGCCTCCGCCGCGTGAATCGACGGCCAGAACTCGTCTGAATGCAATCCTTCGCGAATGACCATGAGGCATTTCTCTCGGACGGCTGCGGCCAGCGGGTAGGGCTTCGATTCAGGTGATTTCTCCGTCGTTTGGGCAGGGGGCGTAAAAAGAACGATGGCGGTCATCAGAGTCACAAAGAAACGCGCCGGCCGAATGAGTGTCTGCGTCAGCGAATTTGTCATGGTGTGGATTCCTTGACGATCGACGAAGAAAGAGTGTTCTATGAAAATACCGTGACCTGCGATCTCAACAGGGTTCGAGTATCTGTAACTGCGTTCGGATGACGAAGTCTTTGACTTTAGGCCGATACGACTGCATGTGCGGCGCGACCAGATGAGCCATTAGCGTCTCCAGCGATTCCCATTTTTCCACGACGGTTACGACGTTCGAACGGAGCGGCAACTGTGCAGAAATATCCGTAACGGTATCGACGGTTGGGCCATACTCGATACACCCCGTTTCATTGCGGACAAGGGGAACGATCTTCGAAAACTCGTCGAGAAACCGATCTCGAGTTCCTTCAGCCAGTTCAATTGTTGCCAATACATAAATCATCTGACGGCTCCAGTGTGTGGATTATTCTTCAAATTGATATTACTGGGAGTTAGCTGGATGTCGACATAACGCGGTTTGCGACGGATCTTCGCCTCATTCCTTCAGAAAAAAATCCTTTCCAGTCGGTTAGGAATCATCTTGAAGTCTTACAGAAGAGGATCCATCAGATCGCGACATTGTATCACGCACTGCCGCATTGTTCATCGTTGCCGCCACGGGTGGAGCGATACATCTGAAGGAAAATATCGTTTACAGTTATCGTCAAGCCGGAAATTCGCTGATCTTGTCCAAGTTGATGATGACGTGAAATGGCAATCGGTTTACAATTCAGCGCCCTGTCAGGTTTCAAATGGGAGAATAAACGCCGGGGGTTTATCGTTACTGGTCAAAAAGGAGTTTGGGAATGATTGCGCTGTTCCGCCGTGTTGCCCTCTGGTCTGTGTGGGGGATCATTTTGGGATTGTCATCAGCAACGGCGATTGCTGCGGATGCGCCTTCGGTCAAGACGGCACTCTCGTTCAAACCGGTGCAGAAGAATGTCGAGTATGATATTCCCGAGCCAGACAAATACGGTGATTGCCAGGTTAAAGTTGAACGCCGAGGGAAAACCTCGGGATGGGTCGTCCTTGGTGAGGCGGGACAACCCCTTCGACGATTTATCGATACCAACAACGACAATGTTGTCGATCAATGGCGATATTATCAAAACGGCATCGAAGTCTATCGCGACCAGGACACCAATTTTAACAGCAAAGTCGACCAGTCCCGCTGGATCAACACCGCCGGTACCCGCTGGGGTATCGACAAAAACGAAGATGGAAAAATCGACACGTGGCGGGTTCTGTCCGCCGAAGAAGCGACTCAGGAAGCGGTTCGCGCGATGATCAATCTCGACGCTGAGTCGCTCTTGGCGCTCATGATGACGCCTGACGACATCCGCACGCTTGGTCTTCCGCAAGATGTTTCCGGTCGACTGATCGAACAAACCACCGATGCCGAAAAAACGATGCGAGAAGTTCTTTCCGGGTCCAAGAGTCTCACGCCGCAATCGAAATGGCTACGATTCGACGGTTCGATTCCCCATACGATTCCTGCCGAAGACGAGACGGGGGGAAACGACATCATGCTGTACCAGAACGTGCTGGCGATTGTCGATACCGCCGGTAAACAAGGATTTGTGCGTTTCGGCGATCTGATTCGCATCGGTGATGTCTGGAAACTCTCGCAGGTTCCGCAACCCGTTGAAGGCGACTCTATCGAAATCGCCGAAAGCAGTTTGTTGATGCAGCGAGCCGTGGCATCCAATACGACGGCGCCGACGAGCGCAGGTCTATCTCCTGAAATGCAGAAACTGCTTGAAGATTTGCAGAAGCTCGATCAGAACAGTCCCAGTCCCGTGGCGGGGCGGGCCGAACTTTCGAAATACAACAGTCAACGCGTCGCCTTACTCCGACAGATTATTGCTCAATCATCCACAGATGAAGAACGCGAACAGTGGATGCGACAACTGATCGACGGCTTGACGGCGGCCGCGCAAACCGGAGCCTTTGCCGATGCGCTGCCTCAGTTAAAGAAACTGGAATCCGACCTCAGTAAGGATAGAAAATCGACCAACATGCTGGCATCGGTCGTCTATCGTATTAATCTGGTGGAATACAACCTCCAGTTGCAAAAATCGGCGTCCGACGAAAAATTGTTGTTACAGGTTCAGAACCAGTGGCTCGCATCGCTGGAAGATTTCGTGAAGAAATATCCAGGAGCCGAAGATGTACCCGACGCCGAGATGCAACTCGCGATGGCGCATGAGTTCAGCGGTAAGATGACCGATGCGCTAAAGTGGTACAGCAAACTCAAGACCGACCATCCCGATTCACCTTCGGGGCGTCGGGCCGCTGGAGCAATCCGCCGTCTCAATCTGAAAGGGTTTCCGTTCGAGTTAGTCAGTTCGACATTGAATGGTGAAAAATTCTCCATGTCACAACTCGAAGGTCGCGTAGTTTTGGTGATTTATTGGGCGACCTGGTGTCAGCCCTGCACCGAAGACTTGCCGCAGATTCGTGCACTATACGAACAGTATCGTTCGCAAGGGTTTGAAATTGTCGGAGTAAACCTCGATACCGAACCCGACCTAATTGCTCCGTATCTCAAGGAATATCGCGTACCCTGGGTGCAACTCTTTGAAGAGGGAGGTCTCGACAGTCCACTGGCCTCCCAGTTCGGTATCATTTCTGTCCCCACGATGTTTCTCGTTGGGCGCGATGGAAAAGTTCTTGACCGAGGGATCTCTGTCGGCGATCTTAAAACCGGATTACCCGACATTCTTAAAGCGAAGTAAACACCAGCATAAAAACGCTGATACCCGGTTGGTGGTCGTGGTTCGGCCAAGAGGGCGCTCAATCAGGAGATATCCAGCGTTATCGCCGCACGTTGAACGTCCTCTGCGATACGACGCCTCGCTCGTCGTTTTTTGGTAAACTTCGAGCGAAGCGTGAATATTCAGCGTTAGACAACTTCGGTAATACCCGGCACCGGAATCGGGTATTCGCCATTTTCGTTCGGTAACGAAACCGGCGTTCCCTCCCATGAAAACTCCGACGGCATCAGGCTGATATCCGAATTCATGGCCTGTTCAAGCGTCACTTCTTTTCCGCCGTAAACGGCAAGTCGACCGAGAATAGCTGTGTATGTGCTCATCGCACCGTTTTCCCCCTCGTTATAGGGGGTGCCATTGCGAATCGCCGCGAAAAGATCGTCGTGTTCTGTCTGGTACGGATCGTTCCGTTTTCCGTCGTATTTCCAGACCTTGTCGGACGAAATCTGACCGCCACTGATGTTGCTGTGACCACGCGATCCCGAAGCATGTTCGGAAACGCTGCTCCAGCAATTCTGAATGTGCCGGCACTGGCTGAACATTTTTGAACCATCGGCATACTCGTATTCGACAGCAAAGTGATCGTAAATCTCGCCGAACTTCGGGTCAGTCCGCACCTGACGACCTCCCATGCCGGCAGCTTTAATCGGGTACGCACCTTTCAACCAGTTTCCGACGTCGAGATTGTGTATATGTTGTTCGACGATGTGGTCGCCGCACAGCCAGACGTAGTAATACCAGTTGCGCATCTGGTATTCCATTTCGGTTTTACACTGTTCGCGGCTGCGTCGTGGATCCCACACACCGCCGCTGTTCCAGTAAACCCGCATGTCGACGATATCGCCGATTGCGCCGTCTTGCAGGCGTTTCATCGTTTCGAGATATTCATACTGATGATGCCTCTGCAGACCTACGCCTACGGCAAGATTCTTTGTGCGGGCAATTTCGACGGCAGCCAGTACCTGCCGTACACCCGGCATATCGACGGCGACCGGTTTTTCCATAAAGATGTGCTTGCCTGCGTTCACTGCCGCTTCGAAGTGAATCGGGCGAAACCCAGGCGGCGTCGCGAGAATGACGAGATCGGCATCGGAATCGAGAACGTTTTTGTAGGCATCGAATCCGACGAATTTGTGCTCGTCGTCGACACTCACCCGTTCGGGTCGCGAACGAAATTGCGCCGTGATGTTGTTCAAGCTGTCATCGAGTTGATCGGCAAACGCATCGGCCATCGCCACAAGTTTGACGTTTCCTTCGGTCGAGAGCGCCTGCACCGTCGCCCCGGTTCCGCGGCCGCCACATCCAATGAGGCCGACTTTAATCGTCTCATCCCCGGCGGCGAAAGCTCGCGATGCCAATGCCGACCCGATCATCAGCCCCGACCCCACGGTCGCCGACTGTTTCAAGAAATCACGCCGCGAAGCAGAATGAGGGAGAGGCGGTTGCATGGGGGGAACTCCTTGGTTAACGAATCTGTCGAGGTTCTTAAGAAATGCACAGATTCGTATATTGTATCTGAAAAATGTTTCGACGTCACGAGTTTCGGTAGAAAAAATGCACGACCAACCTTGAGCACAGGTTAGTTATTTCATCGTCGATGAAAATGTGGTGGTCTTTGCCATCCGGAATTGGGGAATGCTGTTTACCCCCCCCGGTTACGACATCAATTCCTGAATGAACCCGCGTTCTTCGAGAATATATCGCGGTCGTCCGGCGAAGTCGGGAAAGGTTTGACTGGGATCGATACCCAGATGGTGGTACAGCATCGCCAAAACATTTTCAGGTCCGTAGGGAGACGAAATGGGAATTTCCGCATTGGCGTTCGACGAGCCAATGATCTGGCCCATTGTATAACCTCCGCCAGCAAAGAGTGCACTATAGACGGCGGGCCAATGGTCGCGGCCGGTTCTTTTCGGATTGATGCGGGGAGAGCGACCGAATTCTCCCATCGCGATCACCAAGACCTTGCGATCAAGACCTCGTTCGCACAAATCGCTGATGAGCGCCGCCATGCCTTGATCGTAAGCAGGGCCGGCGATTCGCATGGGTTTTTCGATTCCGTCATGGTCGTCCCAACCGCCACCAGAGCCGCCGCGAGGCATCACTTCAACAAATGTTACACCCGCTTCGACCAACCGGCGGGCAAGCAAAAAACTCTGCCCTGATCGATGTCGTCCGTACCGGTCGCGCGTGGTGTTGCTCTCCTGACTTAAATCGAACGCATCGCGAGCCTCATCACCGGCGATCAACTCGAACGCACGTTGCTGAAAGACATCAGCCTCGTCCGCTAGTACATCCCATCGGCGTCGACTCTCCTCGAACGCATTCAATAGATGCCGACGGTCGGATAAACGGTTGAAACTCAGCCCGCGAGGCATCGAGAGATTATGAATCTTGAAATCGGCGGCGTTGGGATCGTCCTGAATAATAAGGGGATCATTCCCGCGGCCAAGATAGGCTCCTCCAGAATAACCAACGTCGCCCGGCAAATTTTGCATAAGAACGTACGGTGGAACCCCCGCGCGATTCGGGCCGAGAATGTGGGAAGCCAATGCTCCACATCCGGGATTTCTCGGGTATTCATCTGCTCGGCTCTTCGGAGAAATCGGGTACCCTGTTAGTAATAAATGCCCCGCCGCGCGGTGATTGCTCGATTGATCGAAATTATGATGCACCGATCGTACGACGGCGATCTTGTCGAAAATGCGACTTTGTTCGACCATTAATTCGCTGAAATGCACACCGGGACTCGACGTCGGCACGACTCCGAGGGGTCCGCGAAATTCCACAGGGGCGTTCGGTTTGGGATCGTATGTCTCTAATTGCGATGGTCCCCCGGCAAGATGCACAAAGATCACCGCAGTATCACGCCGCGTTGCCGATGCTTCTTTTGCCTTCAATAACGAGGGAAGTGAAAGCCCACCCAGCGAAATAGAGCCGACTTTTAACAATGCACGTCGATTGATTCTATCAACAGGCGATTTGAACTTCGGGTACAAGTCGAGCACGCGTCATTCCCTCTCTGCCGGTCATAGTCGAATGATTGCCGGATCGCAACAACATATAAGCGTGAGTCTATATTACTGGGCCTGGCAGGAGTTATCAAGTAGAATGTAATACTTCAGCTTGTCCTCGGAGTTCTGCGCACGCAAGCTGTCAGTGTTATGACCGGATCACGTACAAGATGAGATCCCCCCGCGTCGGATCTTCTCATTTAGCATTCGCTAATTCAGCGGCAACTGCTGTCGAATCCTCCGTGAACGATTTGGACGTAGAGGTGAAAAATTCGGTCGTCATGCGGTATGTTCCCTCAAACCTGGCAGGCATGACCTCATCCACAAATGTCACGAAGTAAAACTTGCGATAAACGTCGAGGCAATTCCAGAGTTGCATCGACGCTCCGCCGGTTTCAGGATGTTCGAGTAAATACGATACCGCACCTTTGTCCGAATTCGCATCAAAGACTGCCACCCAGTCCGGATTTTTCTGAAAGTAAAATTTACGGTCGTCTTCTCGGGAATTGCTGAATTCACCCGACTCAATGATCTTGCCATCTTTACCGTAGGCGTAGTGCGTCGCTGCAGGAATCCAAGCGTGCATGAAGTGATAGATTTTTGCCAGTCGAACAACGTTGTTCGCTTGAATACGAGCGGTTTCCGTCAAACGCCCGTCGGCGATTTCGACTGTCGAATACAATTCGAGATCGCGGACTCTTGATCGTCGTTCGCAGCGAAACGACCTTCCATTCACGTGCTCTTGTTCACCGGAGATTTTCTCACCATCGAGGAGAAAACGCACATCTATAATCTGCTCGGTTTCGATGTCGCGGTGGGCTGAGCCGATGAAGCCAACTCCTTCAAGATTGAACACCGTACCGTAGGCGCTTTCTTCGATGCCGAGAATTGTCCCCTGATATTCGATTCGACTGGGCGTCCAGAGTTTGGGGCCGTCGATGCGAATCCGCACGTCGCCGCAGGTGACAGTGAGAGATGCCGGTCCGGTAAAACCGCCGGCTGTCGTTTGGTTATCATCGGCAACAACAAGAGTTGAAGCGGTAATCAAAAGGGATAATAAAAACCCGAAAATGCGATTCACTCGAATTCCTCCTCAATCTATGCTCACAATGTTAGTCTCATCCTCAGTTTACTCATCGATATCCGAATGCAGCGCGATACGATTCCCTTCGCTGTCGAGCACGATCGCCCGGAACCCATGCGGGCCGATGGTATGAGTATCTGTGATGACCTTACCACCGTGTCTGGTGACATTCTGCACGGCGTCTCGAATGCGGCCATGAACGTTGAGGTACACGAGAATACCACGATCGCTGCTGACTTCGTTTTCTTTGATGACGAGACACCCTCCGTTGCCGTCGTGATGGTCGAGGACGGCGAAGCGAATTTGGTCAAATGTTTCGAGATGGACATCAATGCCCAGGACCGCACGATAAAATGCCGCGGCTCGGTCGAGGTCAGCGACGGGAATATCAAACCAGACGGCACGATTCTTATCGCGATTGAAGGTGGTCATGATCGTGGTCCTTGAATCTAATCTTTGTGATTACAACGTTCCAAAATCCAACGTCCGAAAGTAATCCTCCATCGTCTCGGCTCGGCGGATGGTCTTGATGCTGCCGTCTTCACGCCACAGCAGTTCGGCACATCGCAATTTCGCGTTGTACTGGAAGCCCATGCTGTGCCCGTGGGCGCCGGCATCGTGAATGACCAGGATGTCTCCGATGGCGACTTGTGGGAGTTGCCGGTCGATCGCGAATTTATCGTTGTTCTCGCAGAGCGAACCGACGACATCGACCGTTGTATCAAGCGGGGCGTTTTCTTTGCCCAGAACAGTGATGTGGTGATAAGCGCCATACATTCCCGGCCGCATCAGGTTCGACATGCAGGCATCGACGCCGACGTATTTTTTGTAAATCGACTTCTTGTGAATCGCTTCTGTGATCAGATAACCATACGGGCCGGTGATACAACGTCCGTTTTCGAGATATATCTTCAACGGATGTAATCCTGCGGGACGTATGATTTCGTCGTACAGCTTGTGAATCGGGCCTCCGATGTCTTCGTAATTGATCGGCTGCTGATTCGGTCGATAGGGAATACCGATGCCGCCGCCGAGATTGACAAACTCCAGCCGTACGCCGAGTTCTTTGTTGAACTCGACGGCGAGTTCGAACAACATACGGGCAGTCTCGACAAAGAACTCAGGGTTCAGTTCATTCGAGGCGACCATCGTGTGCAGGCCGAATCGTTTGACGCCCTTCTTTTTTGCCTGTGTGTACGCTTCGAACAATTGAGGACGAGTGAGTCCGTACTTGGCTTCTTCGGGTTTGCCGATGATCACGTTTCCTTCGCGGAGCGGACCGGGGTTGTAACGGAAACAAAGGAGTTCCGGCAGTCCGGCGTGTTTTTCGAGATATTCGAGATGAGTCTTGTCATCAAGGTTGATGATCGCCCCGAGTTCGCGTGCCGTACGGAAATCTTTCGCCGGGGTGTCATTCGATGTGAACATGATTTCTTCACCGGTGATGCCCGCTTTCTCGCTGAGAACGAGTTCCGGCAGGCTCGAACAATCGGCACCAAAACCTTCTTCTTTCACGATCTTCAACAAATGCGGATTAGGTGTGGCTTTGACGGCGAAATACTCGCGAAAGCCGTCGCACCATTGAAACGCTGCGCTCAATTTACGGGCATTGGTCCGGATGGCCCGTTCATCGTACAGGTAGAACGGCGTAGGGTGATCCTTAATGATCGTTCGGATGAAATCTTCGTTAAACGGCAAAGTCTTGTCAGCCATGAAAGTTTCTCAATGATGCTTTAGGGGGTGATAATGTTCAGTGGTTGCGTGTCGGCATTCCGTGACAGTCAACATTTTAGTCGCGCATTTGCGGTTTCTCTACTCTCGCCGGGGGAGCAGGTTACATGGTCTGGACGGATTATAGCGTCGAATGAGCATAACCCCAGTCTCAGACAGGATGTCCACCACGCTTCGCGTGTATCTGGACGGGGAAGGATTTCGATCATAAGAGGAGCACCCTTCTCGCGCTCGAGGTCCGTTATGACGGTGGACCGTTGAGAGAACGGGTCCGAAATAACCGATACCCATACCTCCCATCTGGTTCGCCGGTCGCATTTAGGCCGATCATCAGGATATGGGCTAGGACCATTCAAAGCAGGACGAAAGTCCTGTTTTGGTCAGAAATTTGTTGTGTTTCCCGGGTATGGTTTTCTAACATAAAGTGTTTGGATTGTTTGAAGCGAATGAAGCGTTTGAAGTCCCTGTGGGTTCGTTCTCGCCGGTGACTCGCAATCGATTCGTCCTCCGAACGTTGGAATTGTTTGCAGCGGTTTAGTTTGCTTTTGATGCCGACATGAGTAGGGGTTCTCCACATGCGTTGGAAACTGGGATTTATTGTTGCCGTATTTGCCGTTGCGACGACGGGGCTTTGGAAAACCACCAAACCGACCGCCATGGTTTCGAAATCCGACCCATCGATCGTTGTGGCATCGGTCGCAGCTCGGATTCCATTGGCAACACGCGAGCCCTCTCACGATTTGTATCCGGCTTATTTATTCAGCGTACAAGATGATACTGACGACGACGATGCAGTGGGAGATTCAGAAGCGGAGGCGGCTGATACCATCGATCCCAATACGCCGTTATTAGTCGAGCCGACCGATCCTGAAAAGGTTTTTGATGCCGTGCTGTTGATGATGGACCTCGGTCGAATGAATCTTGCGAAGAGTTATCTTGTCAAATTCCTTAAAGGCCAACCCGACGATGAAACATTATTAGCCATTCGACAAAAGCATGGGCCGGCAACATTTCTGAAACTCTCGAATCTGGAAGCGATGCAACCGGCATCGCTGCAACTGCTAGACATGATCAATCAGGCGACGATGCGCACGGCAAACGACCCGGAGCGTGTCAAAGAACTGTTCCAGCAGCTCCTGAAAGACGATTCCGTTGATCGACGTGCGGCGATTCAGCAACTGCGTGTCGCCGGTGCCCGAGCGATGCCTTACGTGATCTCGTCGCTGGGGGAATTGAGTCAGAATGAACGCGACGCACTATTGGATGCGACCGGGCAAATGGGTGAATCAGTGATCCCGCCGCTTGTCGCTGCGACCGATTCACAGATTCCGGTCATTCAAAATTTTGCGATCGACGCCCTCGGATTGATTGGAACTTCGGAGACGCTTCCTTACCTGTGGTATTACGCGGCAAGCCCCGAGGTCGCCGACGGTACTCGACATTCCGCCTTGTTGGCGATGGGACGAATCATGCGGATCGCGTCTCACAAAATGGGCGACATTTCCTTGTACGGAACGGCAAAGGGGCTGAGAGATTTAGCGAGGGCTCGATATCGCGAAATGGTGTTGGGAACAGCCGGACCAAATGAAACAACAACCTACTGGCGTTGGGACGATGAAGCACAATCAGTTGCCGCTGCTGAGATGACGGTCTCGACCGCCAAAATGCTTGAGGGTTCGCGTTTTGCCCGTCAGGCGTTGGCACTTGCACCGGAGCAAGAGGATGCCCAAGTACTGGTTTTGAGTCTCGCTCTGGCGGCTGACGCCCTCGTGGTGGGGACGGGTCAGCCATTGCCCACAGGACCGGGGACTGCCCACGATCTGGCCCTTTCGTCCGGACCGGAACTTGTCAGCAATGTCTTGACGTCCGCGATGGCCGAGGGTAACGCTGCCGTCAGCGCCGCGGCGTTAGATGTGCTGAAAAGCATTGGTTCCCGAAATGAATTGGGTTCACATGCGGGGAAACCCTCGGCCATTTTGAGTGCCCTGAATTACCCCGACGATCGTGTACAGTTTGCTGCGGCGAATGCGGTGTTGCATCTCGATCCCGATACAACGTTTCGGGGTGCGGGACGCGTCGTTCAGATTCTTTCTCGGGCTTTGGTTGATAACGGCTCGGCTCGTGCGGTTATTGTCGATGCCGATCGTGAACGGTCGGGGAAACTCAAAGCGTTTCTCGGCGGGATGAATTACGACGCCGTCGCCTTGGTGACGGGGAAAGAAGGATTTACCGAAGCAGCAGAGAGGATCGACGTTGAACTGATCCTGTTACACGTCAATACCATCGAGTGGGGACTGGGACAGACACTCGCCAACCTGCGTGCAGACGCCCGCACGGCCTCCCTTCCGATTATCGTTTATGGTGAAGACAGTTATCGGGCGAAGATCACGGAACAATTGAAGTCTTATCCGAATTCGACGTTTATCGCCGCATCGAGTTCACAACCCGATTTTGAGTATCAAGTCGGACCGTTTCTGGCGAGTCGCCGTTCACCTCCCCTGACACCGGAACAACGTCAACATCAGCGAGAAGCGGCGGTGTATTGGCTGGCACATATCGCCAACGGTCGTCGCACCAATATATACGATCTCGCGTCTGCCGAAGAGGCTTTATTCGGCGCGGTCGAAGATCCGGCGGTGACTCACGGAATCATTCTCGCGATGGGAGCGATTTCCACTCGTACCGCTCAGAACAATCTTGCCGAAATCGTTCTCAACCCGCGATTGTCAAACGAGCATCGGGAAATCGCCGCTTTGCAACTGGTCTTTCATATTCAGCGGTTTTCCATGACACTGTCGGAAACGACGCTGAAGGAATTGAACGACGTTTACCAACAGGTGGACGACGCGGGTCTGAAGACGGCATTGACGGCGTTACAGGGTTCTCTCAACCCGACTGCCGACCAGGTGAGCGAACGGCTACAGCGGTATTCCAGCCGACTTCCCGCTCCCGCCGGAGTAACCCCGCCCGCTGCTGAAGCTGAAAACGAGGCGGCACAGCCAATGGAATAGTCGCCCCGCGACAGTTTTATTGATCGTTTGCAGGCAAAGTTCCTGTGTTTTCGCTCTTTTGCCATTTTGCGTGCCTATCCTCTGCGCCTTGCAGACTATTCTTTCAGCGTCAACTCTTGGAAATCTTTTCTCTGGACAACCTTCGATCAATTTACGCATTCGATTGTGTCGGTTATTATAAGAAACCATCCCTGATAGACAGGTGGATGCATAAAATGCGGGCAGGGGCGTTGAATTCCAGGGCGATTCTGTTGCTGATTTTCGATTGTTGAAAATGTCCGACGTTACTTCTACCAGTGAATTTCAGCTACTGCAGGGAATTATAGGGCAAAGTCCGGTCATGCAGGAGGTGGCTCGATTGACGCGGCTGGTGGCGCGGGCATCTGTCACCGTGCTGCTCACGGGCGAAACGGGAACCGGGAAGGAATTGATCGCCCGGGCGTTGCACACGCTCAGTCCGCGGGCGACCGGCCCCTTTATTCGCGTCAATTGCGGAGCCCTGAGCGAAACGTTGCTCGAAAGTGAACTGTTCGGGCACGTCAAAGGGGCCTTTACGAACGCGTTCGAAAATCGTACCGGTCGCTTCGAAGCCGCTCACGGTGGAACGATTTTTTTGGATGAAATTGATTCGCTCAGTTTTACACTGCAAGTGAAGTTGCTTCGCGTGCTTCAAGAACACGAATTCGAACGCGTTGGCGACACGCGAACGATACAAGTCGACTGTCGCATTGTGGCGGCGACGAATCGCGATTTACTCGTCGAAGTGGGCGAACAGCGTTTTCGCGAAGATTTGTATTACCGCTTGAATGTCATGCCGATCGAATTGCCTCCGTTACGTGAGCGGAAGATCGATATTCCGTTGCTGGTGATATTTTTTCTGAACCAGTATGCAATGGAGAACAACTGGTCGATACCGCATCCTGAGAACGATTTCATGCATTGGCTGGAGAATTACTCGTGGCCCGGCAACGTGCGCGAGCTGCAAAACTATATCGAGCGGGCCGTGGTGCTTTCACAAGGAGGACCGCTGAGCGTTGAGTCTCTTCCGGCCCATGTTAGGGGGTTGGCTCCGGTACGTTCGTTTCGCCGGCAACGGAGTCTTAACGACGTGTGTACCGAACTCGTCGCACTGGGGTTGCAAGCGCGCGGTGAGACGTCGGAGAACCTGCACCCGCAGATTATGAATCTGGTTGAAAAAGAGTTGATTGCACAAGTTCTGACGCTGGCGAATGGAACCCAGACAAAAACGGCTCAGATGCTTGGCATCAATAGAAATACGCTTCACAAAAAGATCGATGACTATGGGTTACATGGAAAGGATGAGGGATGAAAAAGGCCAACGGAAGGTGAGGGCTCTTGATCGTTCAGGCCACTTTCTCCTGGTTGGATCTCCCTAATAAGTTCGATAGTCCATATAATGAAGTTTTATGCGTTCACCCAGATCTTGGCCCGTGGATGGGATGACGTCTGTTAATAAAAGGATGCCGAGGACGGGACGATCCCGAAGCGGTGACGGATTGATTTCTGACTCATCCGTTATGCTTCAGTTCTCCTCCTTCTATCGCCCCGAGTCTTACCTATGCTGTCGAATGTAACTGTTTTCTGTTTCCTTGCCAGCTACGTGATCGTGCTGGCCTGCGAGTTAATTCGCTGGCTGAAACGAAGTTCTCTCAATCGCGTTTTGATCATTGGGCTTGGGTGTGCTGGTCTGGTTGCACAGACGGCTTATCTGTGGAATCGAGGTTTGCAATCCGATTTGCCGCCGTTGATGGCGTCGAGTCACGACTGGCTGCTCGTGCTCTCCTGGATGGCGATTGTGCTGTACCTGTTCGTTTCGCTGATGGATAAGTCGTTGGCCGTGGGGCCGTTTTTATTACCTGTCGTTATACTGCTGATTGTCGGCGCGCTGCTGGTGAGCGACCAGCCGCATACCATCATGCTGGGAGACCCAGACCTTTCGGTGACGGTACTGCGTCGCTGGGGCATGCTGCATGCGACACTGCTGATGTTTGGGGCCGGTGGCGTGATGGCGGGCTGCATACTGGGGCTGATGTATCTGGTGCAACACCGTCGGTTAAAGCACAAACAACTGTTGCACGATGGGTTGACGCTTCCCAGTCTGGCATCGCTGGCCCGTTGGAACTGGTGGGCCGGAGTGATTTCATTCCCGGTGCTTACGCTGGGTATGCTCATCGGTGTGGGAATGGGGTGGTACAAACAGCAGGGGAGCCAACCAGTCTCGTTTGCCGATCCGGTCATCATCGGGTATGGCGTGGTCTGGTTTGTGATGCTCGTGATGTTCTTTCTGCTCGTGCGAACGCGGCATCCCGGCGGTCGACAGGTAGCCTGGTGGACGATTTGGGCCTTCACATTCCTGCTGGTCACGGTACTTGGTTTGCAGATTCTGACAAAAGGAGGTGTCGCTTCGTTGAACTCGTGGCATGCTCATTCGCGTCAAGTCCTTCCATCCTCTGCGTTCGTCGCACGATTGTCCTAAGGAGAGACGATGAATCTGCAAGTCCTCTCCTGTAATCATCACACCGCCGATTTGTCGCTGCGCGAAAAGCTCGCGTTTTCGACCGAAGGGGATCTCCATCAGGCGTACCGCCAACTCAAGTCGGCGTTCCCCTCGACCGAAGTGGTCGTTCTCTCCACCTGCAACCGCGTCGAACTCTATACCGCTCAGATCGACGAAGAAATGGGCCCCTCGCGCGACGAGATCGCAAAATTCTTTTCGGAATTTCACGACGTCCCCGTCGATTTATTTATGAACGAAATGTGGCAGCGGCATGGTGTCGAAGCCGTACGACATCTGTTTCAGGTCGCGTGCAGTCTCGACAGCATGGTGCTCGGCGAACCGCAGATCGTTAATCAGCTCAAGGAAGCGTACCGCGTCGCACAGGAAAATGCGGCATGCGGACCTCTGACCAACCCGCTGTTTCAACAGGCAATTCGCGTCTCGGCACGGGTGCGCAGCGAAACCGAACTTGCCGAGGGACGGGTTTCGATTGCCAGCGTCGCCGTTGGTGAGTTTGGGCGAAACATCTTCGACCGTTTCGACGACAAATTGATTGTCGTCATCGGTGCCGGTGAGATGGCTGAGGAAACGCTGCGATATCTGCAGGCGGAAGGAGCGAAGACGATCGTCGTCGTCAATCGCGGATTCGAACGGGGACAGAAGCTCGCTCAGTCGTTTGCAGGATCGGCGAAGCCGTGGGAAGAACTCGACCGCTGGATTTCCGAAGCGGACGTCGTTGTGAGTACCACAGGTGCGGACCAGCCGATAATGACGACATCGCGCATGAAGGCGCTGCGAAAATCGTCTGGACGAAAGCCGTTGCTGATACTCGACCTCGGTGCCCCGCGCGACTTCGAACCGGCAATTGCCGAGATTGATGAGGATGTCTTTCTGTACGATATCGACGATCTCGAGGCGACTTGCGAACGGAATAAAGCAGCCCGCAGCGGAGAAGTAACCAAAGCACTCAAGATCATCGACGAGGAGACCAACCGCTTCATGCACGATGTGTCGCACCGTGCGACGGGGCCGGTGATCAAGCAGCTGCGCGAACAATGGCACCGCATGCAGACCGAAGAAGTCGAACGGGTACTGCAGAAATTGTCGCACCTGGAGCAGAAAGACAAAGATTATATCGCCAAGTCGTACGAGCAGATGGTCAACAAAATGTTGCATCCACCGCTGGAAGCATTGCGTGAAGAAGCCAAGAGCGGCACCCCGCATGGCTTGCTCGACGCGCTGCGACGACTTTTCGGCATCGGTGACCGGTGAACTCAAACTCGGCGTAGATTCAATCTATAGGATTACGTCCACGACTCTTTAATCCGCAAACCCACAGCGGGGTCGACCATCACCGAGGATGCGAGATGAACACCCTCCGCACCGACGTCGAGAAAGGCTTGAACATGTTCCGCCGTCGCGACGCCGCCGACGCCGATGAGTTTGACGTCGTAGCCCCGTTCTTCAACTTTTCGTGCGAGAAACTCGGTCTGAGCGATACTGGCAGTGCGCGTCGCGTCACCGCAGATGCCGCGAGGTTGACCGTCAAATTCTAGTTCGCCGTTCGCATTACGAACGCGGGCAATAACACTGTTGGTGCTCGCCCAGCCCGAAACATAAGGAGCGACGGCGTCGAGTACGTCCCCGGCAAGATCGAGTTCGGCGAAATAGCCGACTTTCAACAAGAACGGCGTCGAGCCGATTGCACTGCGTATACGTTCGGCGACGCACGCCGCCGATTCAGGTTGCTGGTATAACTGACCATCACACGTTGAGACATTCGGACACGAAAAATTAGCCTCGATCACGTCGGCACCGCTTTCGACGGCCCACTTCGCGCACTGGGCATAGTCATCAGCGAGGTCGTCGATCGTCCAGCCCGGCTGAATCGTTCCGACAACCGAGACCGACAGAACTTTTCGATCCGAGAGTTGCTTGCGCGTGGCCGCAATGTCGTGACGCCAATAATCGGGAGTTTTGGACGGCATACCAAACGAAACGGCCCATGTGCCGTTCATCTCTGCCGACTCTTTCAATTCAAGTCCCGCACCAGCGAGCTGATTCGCTCGAACCGGCACAAGATTCGGCGCAGGATAGCAGGCACGTTCGATGCTGCGGACAGTCTTGTAGGTGAGGACATCAAATCCGAGTGAAGCGTAGTACAACACCCAACGACCATTCAGCAGCGGACCGGCGGCGATGCCGACAGGCGATGCGACGGGTATTTCAAGAAACGACCAGTCGCCCGTGATCTCGGGAACGTCGATGTCGACCGGATTGGGGGCGTGATCGTAATTCCATTCGTACGATTGTAGCCGGTCGTAACGTGGCAGCATTGCCTGTGAGAAATCGACGGACATAGAAAATCCTCCGTCATTGAGTCATTGTAAAAGCCACTCTGATGACGGCAATCATAGGCATGAGACGACATGCGCGTCCAGCCTGCCGGTGTTACCGTGCCGACCGAAAGATCGCATAGGGACGTGCAGAACGCGCGCGAGATGTTGCTGCCGTCGTTGATGCAGGTTCCGAAACCGGCGGTTCGTCCTCCGAGGGAACCATATACGGAGTTGCGTTGTCGCCGTGGTCGAAATAGACGTACGGAATCAATTCGGAAGCGATTTGCGGATACCGATAATAGTGAGGCCACATATGATGTGAGCCGACCAATCGGGTGACATCGATCTCATTGATCTGCGAGGCGGGATAACCCATACTTGCGACATCTCGACGAGTGAATCCCGATATTGCGACGGCTTGGCGAGCAAATGGAGCTCGCAATGGATAAAACGCCAGAGCGATATCGCGGTGATTGATCAGATTGACAATGCAATCGGTGCGGCAGAGTGCGCGGTCGTATCGCTGGCCGGGATTCAGCCAGTGATGATCGATGGCTCCCGCTGCGAAAATCAAATGAAACCGTCGCGACGGATCGCAATCGGCGACATATCGACCCTGAATGCATCCCCCTCCTAGCAGATGCATCGCCGAGACGGCTGTCCGTGTGCCGTGACTATGTCCGAGAATCGTTACCGGTTGCGTCGGAGGAAAATGAGCGATCAAGGTTGCCAGGTGCACGCCGTTGTATTCGGCCATGCGACCTAATTTGGTGATCGTGTGATGTGGAATCGGAAAGACGGAACTGTCGCTGGGCCAACTGAAGAAGACGATCTGCACCGGTTTTTCCGGACAGGCCTTTCGCAGCCAGCGATACGTATGATACGACTGATGGCAGACATCGTCCCAACCCACAAAGCTACCATGCACGACAATGCACACAGGATAGTCGGGATTCAACGATGCCTGGAATTCAGCGGCGTTGCCGGAACGTAAACACCCGTCGGAATTTCGAAATCGGAAAAAATCAAAACAGCAACTCCAGTCACATTGTTTACCGGATTGAGGACAGTCCCGACTGCTGACGATCCAGTAATCGGGAGAACAATGATCGCCGAGGGAAATATCGACGCCGGCGGCAGCGGGTATGGCCGTGTCCGATCTTGGCGAAACGACGTCGTCTCCAAGCTGTGATATCTGTGGCCGCGGTTTTGGATCATTCTGCGCATTGACCTGTGAGAACCCGGCCAGGAGGAGTGTCAATCCGGTTGCGAATATCTCGACAAGTCCACGAGTCGAAACCATTCGGCGATGGAAAACATTGATGGATGCGTGATTGCGATTCTTTTTTAGCATGATCGTTTTCAACGGTTGAGAACGAGTTGATCGTTATCGTGCTGCCGAGATTCCGTTCGCGAGATTGCACGCGGACGAAATCCTCATCGGTGACATGATGTTTGCAGTGAACATTATTTGCGATACAGGTTCGTGGGAACCCGACGCCATATGTGGTACAGGCGGGCTGCAGGCATGGAGGGCGAGGGAGCCCCCCGGTCCGTGGTATGATCTCGATATCGGCGAGAAATTCTGCAATTCAATGCACTACAACCATAGCTCAAACGTGGTCGCTGAGAATTCAGGACGACCGGAAATGTTTATCTTCAGACGTCCGAAAACAAAGAATGCCCCGATCATAAGTTCTAATCGTGCCGTACGTGACTAGCGAATCGATTGTGACGAATACACGGCTGGCGAACCTTAATCGTTATCCGTCCGCAAGACGAAGCAGAATTGCCTTTGTTCTCATCCGAAGACTGTACACAGTGTCGACATCGCCTGTCATAAGAAACGAGCGGAAAAGGTCTATTGCGCTTCGTTGTCTGTTTCTTCTTCCGTACCTTCGGTGGAATCGGTTTCTTCGCTCGCAGCCTCTTCCGGCTGATCGGCAGGGCTTGCCGATGTCTGTTCGACGGAACCGTCTTCAGCGCGATAAAGCCAGACGGCGTCATCTTCGGTTCGAATTTCTTTTTCGAAAGTTTCGACTTCGTCTCCCGGCCGCCAGTAGCGTTGCCGTACCGTTTTCCGTAACGTCAATTCATTACCGTCGGGGCCTGCCGCAGCGATGTGCGCGTTTGAGAAACCAGTCATATAAATTGTAAATCGATCGGCCTCGGGATCGACGTTTCTCCAGATGGCGACGCCGTAGATCATATTTTCGGGGCGTTTTCCGTTCGAAGCCGCTTCGGGGACCGGCTGAATCTGTTCGATGCTGTTGAGTAATTTCTGACGTTCCCGCTTGATAATCGCGGTTTGTGCCTCGGGTATGATTTCATCGACATAGACGTCCTGACGGTCGTTGTCGCTGGTGACCAACGTGAACTCGGGCATAAACATGCTCTTCCCCAGAGGAGGATCGAGATCATTGACCGGGATATCATCCCGTTGTTTCTGGTCGAGACCCGGATTCCACGTGCGATAAACCAGATAGGTGATTCTTGTCGGTTCCATTTTTCCGGTTACAGGATCGGTGACGTTCACGGTTATCATCCGTAACGTTTTGAATTCGATATTCAATGTCCACAAATCCGGTTGACGGGCCAGTTCTTCACCGGTGGCCATCGCGGCAATACGATATTGAAAGCCGCGGTTGAGCTGTTCCTGTGCCGTTACCGTTGAGGTGGAGGACAACAGCAGTGCCAGCAGCACGGGGACATGGTTCCAATTGCTGTTTTTCGAAACGAGAGTCATAACACGACTTTCTGTTGCAGTCTTTGTACCGGCGAGCTGAAAGGAAGGTGCGAACCGTTTAGCATCCCGTAAAATAATGAGTGCCTCAGCCGGCTTGTCCGGCAGTGCAATTGTCACATATCGAAATAACACAAGATGACTACAAGCAGTTTCATAACCCTCTGGACGGCGGATAATTTCGGACAATTTGGATGATAATTCTGTCGCCAACCGGGTTATGAAACCAGTTCTAGCCACCCCCCGTGGCACGCAAAGCTTGATCATCGGTCACTGACAACGAACGGCCACGAGTGGAGTAGATGATGAACGACGGTCGCCTGGTGGGAGACGGACCGTGAGCCTTCACCTATCCACTATATCATCGGCGAAAAATGAGGGTCAAGATGCTGCTTGATTTCTCGGGAAAGTCTGCGAAAGAAACATGCCCTCTACAAAAGGCCCGAAAACGCCGGTTGAGAAAACCCTTCGGCTCTCGCCTCGTTCGCCAGTTGTGACGATTTGGCAAGAGAATTAGGCCGATTTCACCGAAATACGTAACGGTCGCCTGGAGGAGACCGAAGTAGTCGCAAGAAGCCCGTCCTGGACCGTTATGTAAATTCTGTCGATCGGCGCGATTATTCGGGATTTTGAGGAGCGGATAAGTTCGTGTGACGTTGTCGATGCAATGATCGAGTCGTCGTTCCGGGCACTCTTCATGCCCAAGATTCAACAGGCAGCAAGCTCAATAAAAATCACGTTGCGTCAGCAATTTTTCGATCGCGTCGGCTCGTGCACCGGCTTCGAGAACACTGCGGCGGATTTCCAGCGGGTCGACCGTCGACAAGGGATACGTATCGATGAGCACAAACATCGGCCTCCCTTCGATCTCGTGTATGGCGAGTCCGCCATGCAGAATCTCAGAGTTGAGTTTCAATGCCTGTTCGTAAACCGACATTTCCCATATGGGTTGAGCCGGGAGACACTCCAGGCTC